>JBDTOW010000001.1:0-24690 GCA_039933075.1 Verrucomicrobiota bacterium
GCAGGAACAAAAGAGGCGAACTACCAGCGCTCGGTCAGACTGAAAAACTTGAATTGGCTAAACTCTGTCACATGGCGGAGACCCGGTTCGTTGGGCTGAATTGCGGGCTGCTGGATCATATCTCCTCGCTGTTCGGCAAGGCGCATCATGCGATGGAGATTGACTGCCGATTGCTGACTATTCAACTGGTGCCAATGATCGGGGAGATCGCGATCGTCGTTTGCAATTCCGGTGTTAAACACGAACTGACCGGGAGCGCCTACAATCAGTTGCGCCAAAACTGCGAAGGGGCAGCGCGGATTCTGGGAGCAAAGTCTTTGCGGTCGGTCGAAGCAAAAGATCTAACTACCAACAAGGCCAGGCTGAGCGAGCGCCAATACCAATGCGCTTACCACGTCGTCGGAGAAATTCAGCGAGTGGTTTTCGGAGAGCGGGCGTTGCGGGATGGAAATTTCGAGCAGTTCGGTCACTATATGTTTCAGAGCCACGAAAGTTCGCGTGATTTTTTCAAAAATAGCTGTCCCGAACTCGACGTGCTCGTCGAGTTGGCGCGCGATCATGCCGCGTGCTTGGGAGCGCGTCTCACGGGGGGCGGCTTCGGCGGCGCGACGATTAACCTTGTTCGCCGCTCAGAGGAGGAGGATTTTATGAAAAGTGTTGCCGAAAAGTACGAGCGAAAGACGGCTCACCGCATTGAGCCGATGCTTTGTCAGATCGTGGACGGAGCAAGCTGACTTTCACCATCTCGAGTCGTCTGGCCACTTCAATCAATCGTTGAACCCTAGGCCATCGCTCGCAACTCCATCCACATGGCAGCACGAAAGGTCGCCTTCGGCTCCAACAGGATAAGTTCGGGATCTTTGATTCGGCTAAAGGAGTTCGGCAGCGCCGTCCACGGTTCAAGACAATAAAATGGCAGTTGAGTCGATTTGGACCAGATCGCCACGAAGCGATGTTTGGACGCCGCTTCAAAGTTTAACACGACTTCCAGCTCGCTGATCGGGTCAATCAAAATGAGTTCGTTTTTCTTGAGATCGGTCAAAAAAATCGTCCCTTCAACGTCTTCCTGCACGCTCCAGTTTTGGCCGGCGAACGGTTTCAACGTGTAACGATCCCATTGACCTTGAGGCGTCGCGCGCCGGGCGTCCGGGATTTCCACAAAGCAGGCGTCGCGTCGACTCTTGTTGCTCAGCGGCACCTGCAGGTAAGGATGAAAACCGGTGCTGAACGGGAGCATCGAATCGCCGGTGTTTTCGATCACTTGTTCCCAGTGCAGTTTGCCGAGGGAGAGGCGAAAGCTGAGCCGCTGCCGGAACGCAAATGGATAATTCACCCGAGTCACTTCGTTGTCGATTAGCTCCATGACTACAGACGCGGGTGTTTGCTCAACGATCGTCCATTTGGAACGGCGGGCAAATCCGTGCTGCGGCATCTCGTAGAGGTGGTCATTCCACAAGTAATGATGCTCCTTTTCACCGACGTGATTGTTGCTCACGAGCGGAAAGAGCACGGGAATGCCGGCATACATCTCGCGCGGGTATCGATCAATCACCGCTTGCGAAAAGTGGAGGGCGTCCACCAGACCGTGGTTCGGCATCGGCCGCGCGTAACGAAGCAGCCAGCCTCCCAGCTCAGGAGCGACGAAAGCGATCGTTCCATCAGCATCCTGAAGCGATACAAAGTTTTTTCCCGCCATGAGTCCGCGATCGACGCAAGGTTTAACGTGCAGTTCCAACACCTGCCTGACACCACGAGGTATCAACACCCCACAATTTAGGTCGAAACAATTTCCATGTCACGCGATAAGGAAGTCCAGGAAGCGCACATTCGAGGCTCATCAATGTTACTTCTAAGCTGGTTCATGCGCGGCAGTAAACAAATCCAGTTGAGGCGGCGGGGGAAGTTGTTTTAGCTTTTCCCGCTCGGCGCGGTGACGCGACTGCATGCGCACATTCCCTTCGGGCGTAAGTTCCGACTCCTCAAGATTACGAAGGATTTCCTTGGCGCGATCGAGCACCGTCTTCGGCACTCCGGCCAATCGGGCTACTTGGATTCCGTAACTCTTATCGGTCCCGCCTGGAACGATTTTGCGGAGAAAAATGATTTGGTCGTTCCACTCACGGACAGCGACGTTGTAATTGCGCAGCCGCGGAAGCCGGCCGGCCAGCTCGGTCAATTCGTGATAATGCGTGGCAAAGAGTGTCTTCGCTCCGACCACGTTGTGCAAATGTTCGACGATCGACCACGCGAGGCTAAGGCCGTCAAACGTGCTCGTACCACGTCCGATCTCATCGAGAATAATCAGGCTCGATTGGGTGGCGTTGTTGAGAATATTCGCGGTCTCGCTCATCTCCACCATAAAAGTCGATTGACCGCGAGCCAGGTCGTCGCTGGCGCCGATGCGCGTAAAAATCCGATCCACCAGGTCGATCCTGGCCTGCGTCGCGGGAACAAACGAACCGGTATGCGCCAACAAAGCGAGCAGAGCGACTTGCCGGATATAAGTGCTTTTCCCGGCCATGTTCGGGCCCGTGATCAAAGTAATCTGTTGGGCGTGCGCATCCAGTTGGGTATCGTTGGGAACAAATCGTTCGTCGCCCATCGCCTGATCCAGCACCGGATGGCGCCCCTCACGAATATTCAGAACGCAGTCGTTGTCCACCAGCGGGCGACAGTAATTGTAGAGTCTGGCAGTCTCGGCGAAACCAGCCAGCACATCCAACTGCGCCAGCGCTCGGGCTGTCTGTTGGATTTCTGACAAGCGCGCAATCACTTCCTCGCGGATGCGCAGGAAAATCTCATATTCGAGTTTGACGCTTCGTTCTTCTGCGCCCAGGATTTTTCCTTCCATCTCCTTAAGTTCGGGCGTGATGAACCGTTCGCCATTGGCAATGGTTTGTTTGCGGATGTAGTGGGCCGGAACTTTATCAAGATTGGATTTGGTAATTTCGATGTAATAGCCGAAGACAGAATTAAATCGCACCTTTAAGGATGTGATGCTGGTTCGTTCAATCTCGTCCCGTTGCAGTTTGGCAATCCAATCCTTGCCTTCACGCGTGGCGCGGCGTAACTCGTCGAGCGCCGTTTCGAATCCGTCGCGGATCAAGCCGCCTTCTTTGACCGCGAGGGGCGGTTCCTCGGCAATAGATCGAGCGATCAAGTCGATCACCTCAGGAAGCTCGCACAACTGAGAGCCTAAATTCTTCAACAAAGTGCAAACGCACCGCGTGTCGCGGGATTCATCCTCAATCAGGGTCGAGGGAACTTTCGTTTCCACGGAATGCACAATCTCCCTCAGCGTCGGGATTTGCTCCAGCGCGATCCGCAATGCCAGCAGGTCGCGAGCGTTTCCCGAGCCGAAGCTCAATCGACCGATCGTTCTTTCCAAATCGCGAACTTCCGTGAGAGCTTGTCGAAACTTTTCCAGCGCCGGAGCATTTTCAATCCACGCCTGCACGACGTCCTGGCGCTGGCGAATTGGTTCCTCCGAAGCGAGCGGTTGGGTGAGCCAGTCGCGCAATCGTCGCGCGCCCATCGGCGTCACGGTGCGATTCAGCACGCCATAGAGCGAAGCGTTACGAGGCGCGTCGTGGTGGAGCGGTTCGATAATCTCGAGGTTGCGAAGCGAGGTGATGTCGAGCGTGAGAAACTCGGAACTCTGATAGAAGGAGAGATTCGTCAGATGCGTTACGTCTCGCCGCAAGTGCTGGCTAAGGTAATGCAGCACGCCACCGGCTGCTCCGATGGCCGTGACGCGGTTCTTCAGACCGAAGCCATCCAGCGCGGCGACTTTGAAATGGTCACGGACAGTAAACTGGGCGGTCTCAGGCGCGAAAACCCAGTTCTCATACTCGCTGCGAATCGCCGGGTTGTTTTGCAGTAACTTGGCCAGGTTGGGCGATTCGCTGGGATAAATAATCTCCGCGGGACGCATGCGCTCCAGTTCGGCAAGCAGCGCTGGTTCGCCTTCGACTTCCGTGGTTTTGAAATCCGCCGTGGTCAGATCCACGAACGCCAGTCCAAAGATCCGCCCCTGCGCGTAGACCGCCGCCAGAAAATTGTTGCGCTCGGCCACGAGTATTCTTTCATCGAAGTGCGTGCCCGGACTCAGAATCTGCGTGACTTCGCGTTTGACCAACTGGCCGGGACGCGCGTCCTCCATCTGATCGCAGATGGCGACCTTGCGACCGGCCTTCAGCAAGCGGCCGATGTAAGTATTCGCAGCGTGATAGGGAATGCCGCACATGGGGACGATGCCACGCTTGGTCAGGGCGACGTTGAGCAACTGGGCGCCGATTTGGGCATCCTCAAAAAACATCTCGTAAAAATCTCCGAGGCGAAACAACAACAACGCGTCGGCTGGCAGCTCGCTTTTGATGCGCCGATACTGCGTCATCATCGGGGTAAGTTCTGCGTCATTCGCCATCGCGCGACGAGTTTTGACTGAATTGACCGAATTAACAGAAGTTTTTTAGCCAAACGATGCGGGCCGGAACTGAGAAATCTCACCTGGGCAAACGCCCCATAGCGCCGACGCTCTCTCCGGGCTATCTTTACGGCTTGAAAAATAAAAGACTCACGGTTTGGAGTAGTTGTCATCTCGCGCTGGCATTCGCGCTCTTCCTTCCGCGTCTTGTTTATGCCTCAGGCACGGTCACAAACTGTGATTGGCCCAGCCTGCAAACGGCATTGAACGGCGGCGGCACGGTGACGTTTGCTTGTGACGGCACGATCACGCTCACCAACACGATCACGATCACGATCACGAATGACCTCGTATTGGACGCGACTGGACACAGCCTGATCATAGACGGGAACAACTCGGTCCGTCTTTTTTACGTGACGAATAGCGCGACCCTCACGCTGATCCATTTGACCCTCGCGAATGGACGTAATGTTGGTGCGGACGGAATCCCTGCTGACAATGACAGCGGCAACGGTGGCGCTATTTTCCATGCCAGAGGCGTGCTCGATGTCACCGGCGCAGTCTTCGCCTCAAATGTCTCGACAGGCGGATACGGCAAGAACCGCCAAGGACAAATAGGGCCGGACGGTAACGCAAATGGAGGCGGCCTTTGTAATCAAGGAGGAACCGCGACTGTCCGGGGCTGCACCTTTGCCATGAACCGGGCAAGTGGTGGCTTAATTGGCTCCTTCGGGCTCGGTGATGATGCCAGTGGCGGCGCCATTTACAATCGCGGACTTCTGTGGATTTCTAATTGCAGCTTCGCGGAGGACGTGGCGCATGGCGGAGACCAACCACCCGGTTACGTTGGTGGCTCTGCGTATGGCGGCGGCATCTTTAGTTTGAATGGGATTGTCAGTTTGGTCAACGCCACGTTGATGAACAACGACGCCTTCGCCGGTACCGGCACCAATTTTTTTTCAGGATTAGCAGCATCAGCTTTGGGTGACGCCATATTTTCAACCGATAAAACGATGGCCCTGACAAACGCGATTGTCGCCGCCAGCCCCGGCGCCGGAACGAATATCGTCGGTGCAATCATCGACGGCGGTCACAACATCTGCTCGGACAGCAGCGCGAATTTCACCTCCCCCACGAGCCTGCGCAACACCGATCCGCTGCTCGCGCCATTGGCAGATAACGGTGGGCCGACCCAAACGATAGCTCTGCTGCCCGGCAGTCCGGCAATTGACGCGGGCGACGATTCCGCCTGCCCGCCGACGGATCAACGCGGTGTCCCGCGGCCCATTGGCGCGCATTGCGACATCGGCGCGTTTGAATTTGTTCCGGCGCCTTTCCTCATCCGCGGACCCACCGGCAATGTGCGCGTTGAATATGTGTTGCAGCCAGAGCGAATCTACAACGTCCAATCGTCCACCACTTTGGTGGAGTGGATAAATATTGAGAACGCGACTACGGCGACCAATGGCGGGTTCGAGTTTAAGGATCTGAACGCCATTGGTCTCACTCAGCGCTTCTATCGGCTAAGGACACCGTGATGAATGTTTCTCGACCGACGGAAGCACACCCATGAAAAATCCCACCTGCCGGCTGGCCTGCACAATGATCGTGCTGGTGCTGACAACCAGCCGGAGCCTCGCTCAATCGACTTATGAACCTTACGCCTTCACCACCCTTGCCGGAAACGCCGGATTGGAAGGGCCGGAGAGCTTCGGGCGGTTTAATGTTCCTTCGGGCGTGGCGCTTGACAGCGCCGGTAACTTCTATTTGGCGGACAGAGGCAACCACACGATCCGGAAAGTGACACCGGCGGGCGTAGTGACGACGCTGGTCGGACTGGCGGACAGTATCGGCAGCACGGAGGGGACGGGGCGCGCCCCGCGATTTTATCTTCCTTGCGGCGTGTGTGTGGACAGCGCGGGCAACATTTATGTCGCGGACACCCTCAACGGTACGATCCGTAAAGTGACGCCAGCGGCAGTGGTAACGACGCTGGCCGGGCTGGCAGGCAGTGATGGTGGCCAGGACGGGACTGGGAGCGCCGCACGGTTTAGTAGTCCTTTCGGCGTGGCAGTGGACAGCGCGGGCAACCTCTATGTGGCGGACACAGGAAACAACACGATCCGGAAAGGATATTCCGCGGCAGCAACGGGAATTCACTTGTCTGGACCGCGCCTTGGCTTCGACGGCGGCCACTTCGGCTTCAATCTCACGGGGCCATCAGGGCGATTGGTGGTCGTTGAATCTTCGACTGGTTTGGTGAAATGGCTGCCCATCTGGACCAACACCTTTGCCGGTGATCTCATTTTCTGCGACCCGCAGACCGGCGTCTCTGCCACTCGCTTTTACCGCGCTCGCCTGCCGTAGCCGGCGGCTTGTAGAATTTGAGCCAGCGTTTGAGCGCCACCACGGTGACCAATGGCGGGCCGGTTCGAATTCCGAGATCTGAACGCCGTTGATTTCGGTGAGCAGCACTTATCGGATAATGACGCCGTGATGGATGTTTCTTTTACCCACTGAAGCACGTCAGCGTGTCATACATCTCTTCGTTGCAGTTGGAGTTGGTGGGTGGAAATGTTGCAGCGTTTTTTCACCGCGGTTTTTCTCAAACAAAAAACTGGTCAGAAAAAGAATTCTGGTTAAACTCTGCCGACAGAGCAAACAACGCTAACACCAAATTGGATCGGAGGTGAACTTCCGTGGCCGAAAAAAAGAAAGCAGCAAAGAAACCCGCAATGAAGAAAGCCGCCAAGGGCAAGAAAAAGTAGACTTCGTTTTACTTGGCACTCACCGCCAGGATAGTAATCCTGGTCCGACAGTTCAGGACTACTATTCTGGCTTACTCACGACCGCCTTGATTTGCTTCCGCGATGGCCACTCTGGTTTTTGACATTGAAACCTCGGCCCTGCCTTTGGAGAACTTTGATGAAGTTCAGCAAGAATACCTTTTTCGTGACGCGGAAAGATTCCCCGAACCGACAGCCCGAGATTTGAAGCGGGCGGAGATTCGGCGCCAGTTTAGCCTTTGGCCTTTCACTGCCCACGTCGTTTGCATCGCGATGTTGAATGCCGACACTTCGCGCGGCCAAGTCCTTTTCCTGGCCGATGACTTCGACGACGAAGCCGAAGCCGGTCCGGTTGAATTTGTGTCGTGCGCGGACGAAGTCGAACTTCTGACTGCCTTCTGGGACGTGGCTAAGCATTACGACAGCATCGTCACGTTCAATGGGCGCGGTTTCGACGTGCCATTTATCTACCTTCGCTCCGCGATCTTGAACGTCCCAATCAGTCGAAAGGACTGGCTGGGCTATCGTTTTCAAACTGATCCTCACTGCGACTTGGCCGAACAGCTCACCTTCTACGGTGTCAGCGGGCGCGAAGGGGCCGCACGTCGCTTCAACCTGGATTTTTACTGCAAAGCTTTTCGCATCGAATCTCCCAAAAGCCATGGCGTGACTGGAATGGATGTAAACCGGCTCTTGGCAGAGGGGAAGCAGCGCGAAATTGCCGAGTACTGTCTTCGCGACGTCCAGGCGACTGTGCTGCTCTACCAGATTTGGAAAGAACGATTGATTGGGATAAAGTAATCGCAGGTCACGAAGCTAACGCTTCTAGACTGGTCGGTTCATGAGCTCCGGAATAAATCGTCAAACGATGTTGATAGTCCTTCTCGCTGGCAGCGTCGCGGGAATCTTTCTTTTTCCCCACAGGCAGGAGCCTCGGTATGATGGCAAGACAGGGCGGCGATGGCTTACGCAAATCCGGTACGGCCATGAGACGGAGGACTCGCAAGTGCAACGAACCACGGTTGCCTTGCGGCAAATGACACCGCAATCGGTGCCTATCCTCATTCGCGAGCTGAGACATCGGGAACCGGTGCTGGCTCTTCTATCAGCCAGATACGGATCCCACTTCCCTCCCATCTGGCGCCGCTGGCTTCCGCAAGCGGGCGAAGCACCCGGTCATTCGGGCCGCCCGCGAAACTCGCCATTCCTGCTCTCACAACAGCCCTGCTGGACGATGCCGAACTCGTTCGCGCCAACGCCGCGGTCGCTCTCGGTCGGATGGGATCTTTGGCCCATGATGCTGTCTCTCCGCTGGCATCCGTGCTCCGCGAAAGCGAAGCGCAGGTTCGCATCTGTGCCGCCAATGCGTTAGGGAAGGTTGGACCCGATGGAAGCAGGGCTGTCACCGGGCTGTCACCTCCCTGGTGGAAAGCTTGAACGATCCTGTTCCCCTGGTCCGAGCGAGCGCTGCCAGGGCCCTGGGAAGGATAAATGCGGTGTCGTGGCTGGTAGTTCCTGCCCTAAGCGGAGCGCTGAAGGATTCGGACGAGTTCGTCCGGAGCAGTGCTGTTTCGTCGATCGGAAGATTTGGCGCGGAGGGAGTGCAAGCGACTCCTGCGTTGGCGAACGCGCTGACCGATCCGAGCTATCCGGTGCGTATTTGTGCTGCCGAAGCGCTCGGGGAGATCGGTCCACTCTCGAAGCCCGTTCTGCCTGCGCTTATCGAGGCGCAGCGAAATGATCACGCGGGCCTCGGGCGTTTTGTCGCCGCGGCGCTTCAAAAAATCGAACACCCGCGCGAAGTGGCAGTCGTCGATGAATAAACGCGCGGACGAGTCCTTTTTTAGTCTTTCACGACCTTCGTTTGCCGGGTCTGCCAGGTTCCTGCCCGCCTCTCCAAATCCGGAATTGTCAGGCCTGCTGCACCCAAGTTTTTTCTCGCGAATCGAAACGCGATAAACGATCTTAAACCTCGTGTGAATAAACGTTGGATAATCGGGCTGGTGCTGGTGGTCGCATCGTTGGTCACATCGAGACTAGTTGCAAACTGGTTGAAGCCTCAGCCAAGTTATCAGGGTTACTCGGTTTCGCACTGGCTGAAAAGTCTGAGTTCGACCAATTATCTTGTCCGTGAGCAGGCATTCGAAGCGATTGTCCAGCTTGGACCGGATGCAGCTCTTGCGCTCACCCACACCCTAAGAACCAAGCACTCGCGGTATCGAACGGTCTTTTTGCCGCTGCTCCAAAACCAGGCATGGCTCAGACGCGACATTTCTACGGAAGTCCGACTCCAAACCCGAGCCGCCAAGGCTCTCGTTGAAATCGGTCCGCCTGCCGTCCCGGCGTTGTTCGAGCTTTTCAAAGACGACGAACGAACCTCCGACCTCGCCGCGGCTGGTGTTCTGCGGGCAATCGGTCCGGCCATTCTAGCGTCTGTAGTTGAACGCCTGAAGGATCCCGACCGCCGGATTCGAGGGGGGGCTGCGCAGACGATTTCGAAATTTGGCGGTGAGGCGAAGAACGTGGTTCCGGCGTTGCTCGTGGCGTTGAATGAAGCGGATCCGCGGCTGCGTTGCTACGTGGTGTCCGCGTTGGCGGAAATCGGCGCCGAAGCGAAGCCGGCCGTGCCGCAGTTGACCAAATTTTTGAATGACGACTTTTACGCCGTGCGTGATGGCGCCATCCGGGCGCTGGGCGAAATTGGTCCTGAAGCGAAAACGGCAGTGCCCGCACTAGCGTATCTACTTGAGGATCCGGATCAAAACATCCGTTGCACGGCGGCTTTGACGTTGGGAAAAATTGGGACTGCAGCTATGCCTGCGGTCCCGAATTTGCGATTGGCGCTTAATGACACGGACAGGAATTTTGCCAGGGACGCAGCGGCGGCGTTGGCAAAAATTGATCCGCACGCCGAAGACGCGATTGCGCTGTTGACAGACTTTCTCGGCGCGGAGGATCTGGTTTTCCGTTGTCGCACGGCGATGGCTTTGGGAGAGATCGGTTCGGTAGCAAAAAGTGCGTTACCGGCGTTGATGCGAATGTTAACGAACGTGCCGCCGCAGGACGATCGTTTTGCCTTTGAGGCAATCCAGAAGATTGAACCGGAAACTGCGGAGAGGTTTATGGAAGAGTCGATCGCGCGACGGAAACCCGCAGAGAGAATGGCGAAATCGGGGGATTAACCCTGGCACCGGGGAACTGCAACTCAGATCCTGATGGTCCGATGGAACAGACTCTACCAGGTTGTGACTCTAGGAGCCATTGAACAATTTCCCGCTTGGCGGCATTCCGGAGATAGTAGACGCTCGGCCATTCCGTTGACGAGCTCGAGCAAATGGTTGAAGTTGATTCACATGAGGAAGCTGTCCTTTGCTTTTTTATTCTCTTTGGTCTTCGCGGTTGGCGGGTTTACCGTAGTTTGGACCCTCAAGTACGTTGAGCCGGTTTATGACGGCAAAACCGCCCTCGGTTGGGCCGCCGACTTGAATCGCGCCGACGAAAGTGTGCGGACGCGGGCTTCCGATGCATTGCGAGCAATGGGGCCTACGGCTGTTCGTTCCTTGGTCGCAGGTCTTCGGGAGAAAGATGTCTTCCCGAAGAAGTTCATTCAAGCTCTGGCGCTTAAACCGCCGGCGGCGATCCGAAGTCGCCTCTATCCGTATTTTAAGCCGGTGGATACTGCCAGCATTCGGGCGGGAGCTGCGCGTGGGCTGAGCATTCTCGGTCCCGAGGCTCATGCCGCGATTCCGGCCCTCGGCCACGCGCTGCACGATAATAATCCCGGGGTATCGATGAGCGCTGCCGAAGCCTTGGCCCGCATGGGACCGTCTGCTGTGCCGGAATTGATCCAGACCCTTCAGACTGGCGATATCAATGCACGCAACTCCGCCGCGTATGCGATCGGAGTAATCGGCCCACCCGCAACCAACGCGATCCCGTCGCTCATCCAAACATTGAAGCGCGGGACTACTTACGATGCCCGGCAGGCCGCTTATGCCCTGGGTAAGATTGGACCCGTCGCGACACCGGGGTTGTTGGGGCTGGTGAAACACCAGGATGGAGCAGTTAGGCGGTTGGCTGCATTTGCGCTCGGCGTCATAAGTCCGCCTGCAAAACAAGCCATTCCTTCCCTGATAAATGCCCTGGAGGACGACGAGGGGATCGTGCGGCTGCAGGTGGTGGAAAGTCTCATGGCTATTGGGCCGGGAGACAAGTGGGTAATTAGCGCTCTCGTGGAGCGAATCGGCGATAAAGACGCAAGTGTTCGGTTGGCAGCGGTCCAGGCGCTCTGCAAAGTCGCTCACGCCGCGAATACGGCAGTCCCTTTGCTGATTAAAACTCTGAAAGACGGACACGCTCCACTGCGTAGCTGGTCGGCAACGCTTTTGGGTATGATCGGTCCAGCGGCGAAACCAGCGCTTCCGGCATTGAAACAGGCGCTGGAAGATCCTGACGAGAAGGTGCATGCCTGCGTTCGCGAAGCGATGCAGAAGATCGAATCACGTGCCGACGCTAACGCAGGTGGAGACTCAAAGTTCTGAGCTCCCCAGTTGCGAGCTCGAGGGGTGGATTTTGCCTTACGCGCCGCCTTGGCGGACGTGCTTGGTCCGATTTGCTTTGATCTTCATGAACGTCCCAAATTGCCCCATCCTGCCCCGTAACAAGACGGCGCGAGATTCGGGTCGTTTTCGAATCATCAACTCGCCGTGGTGCTGCGTGTTTTCGACGTGTTGCAGGCGTATCTAGACCAATGCCTGGCGATGGCACTGTCGCTGCTACAGAAGGCGCTTGCGGCTTACAGCGGATAATCGGTGGACACTTAATAGTAATCATAGTTAAAAAACCGCTGCATCGTCCACGCCACAAATCACAGGAGAAAACGTTTGTTATGATAAGGAAAGCCAATCGGAAAGCGGGCTTTACATTGATTGAAATCATGATCGTCGTAGCGATCATCGGGTTATTGGCCGCTATCGCAATACCCAACTTTGTGCGGGCTCGCGAGACAGCACAACTAAACGCAATTGTAAGTAACTTGCGAATCACTGAGGGCGCCAAAGACCAGTGGGCGTTAGAGAACAAAAAGGGGACCGGTTCTACGCCAGTCGCGAGCGATCTCGCGCCTTACACCAAAAACATTACGTTTCCGGCGACAGGGGTCGTGGGCGAAACCTACAATATCAACGCAGTTGGTATTCCGGCGACGGCTACCACCCCGGTTAAACTGGGTACATACACCGCCGGAAGCAATGTTACCATCCCCTAGCCGGACCCCCGCCACACCACCAAGCAAAAGCCCCGTTAATCGGGGTTTTTTCAGTGTTTTCTCCCGACAAGCTAATCCACGCGGGCAGTAGCAAACAATCCCATTAGCACCGGTTTTTTAGGACATCGATCAAATCCTTTGCGGTTTGAGTCAATAGAGTTCGAGGGTTGCCTCACTTACTTCCAAGTATCCGGCGTAAATATTTTGCGTACGCAGCAAAAGTCGGAACATTTCTGCCATTTCTTCTTGGCCCAGATCGCCAGTGAACTTGCTCGCAGAATACTCCCTCAATGATTCTTTCGATCAAAAAAGGATCTCGAGTAGCGCAAGTTTATCTCACGTAAGTTGAAGAGACTGAAGAAATTGAATTAGTTTTGCTCACAGCGGCCGAAAATAATGTTCAGCAATAGTTTACTAACTGGTCTAGTTTGATAATTTATCACCATGATTCGGCAAGAGCTGGATCACAAAAACAAAATAATAACGTCATGGGCCGCGTGAGCAATGCCAAAGAGAGACTGATGAAAGCTGTCCAGGAGTTGATTTGGACGGGTTCCTACGGCAGTACGACTATTGACCAGATTTGCCAAAAGGCTGGAGTCAAAAAGGGGAGTTTTTACCATTTCTTCGACTCAAAGGCGAGCTCGCAGTGACCGCCTTGGACGCCGAATTTAAGAACAAAAGCGCGGAAATGGACTCGCTATTCTCACCGACGGTCCCCCCGCTAGATCGAATTCGCAACTATTGTGAGTTTGCCTATCGCAAACAGGTTGAAATGAAGAAGCAGTGTGGTTGTGTGCTGGGTTGCCCACTCTTCACTCTCGGCTCTGAAGTCAGCACTCAAGAGCAGAAGCTGCGATCAAAAATTCAGGAAATCCTGGAATACCACGGGAAGTATTTTGAATCAGCGATTCGTGATGCCCACTCCACCGGTCTTATTGATGCGCCTGATATCCCTGCGAAGGCGCGGATGATCCGAGCCTATTTCGAAGGCTTGCTAACCCAGGCACGAATCCAAAACGACGCCGAAGTGTTGCGTGAAATGGCTAATGGAATCTTCGCAATGCTCGGGGTAAAGGAATCCATCCCCGCATAAGTTTTTTTTACCCTCTTATTTGACTAGATAGACAACTATTCACCCAAAAGTATGGAAGACATTTTACAATCGAAAGGGGATCGCGCCGCCACTCCAACTCTCGCAAACGCTTGCCTCACTTCGTGCCGAAAGCTCATTGCGCAAATCGAGAAGACGAAGGACGGGATCCTCGCACAATTCCGCGAGAAGCTTGAAGCACACGAACACCTGCTTCGCCTCGCGCTAAACGAAGCCGAGGCGATCGCCTGGGAGACGGAATTCCCTCATCTCGTCTTCCCAATGCTCGCGACGGAGAAAGCTCAGGACGTAGTCACCTGGTTCGCACGGCAACGCTCCATCAATCGGCAGGCTTCGGTGCGTACGCCCGTGGGATGATTCATTCACGTCGATTACCAACCACAACTTCAACTTCGAGAATTATGTCGCCAAAAACTTTTCTTCACGTGACCTCAGCGACGCTTGGTTTCGTTGCCGCGATCGTCCTGTCAACTGGCTGCAGCCGACACACCACTCAGCAGTCACCGCCACCGCCCTCAGTAACAGTGGCATCCAGCGAACAGAAGGAAATCGTTGAGTGGGACGAATTTACCGGCCGGACGGAGCCCGTGCAATCAGTCGAGGTCCGTCCGCGAGTTTCCGGATACATCCAGGAAGTGCGTTTTCAGTCCGGGCAATTGGTCAAGAAGGGAGACCTGCTTTTCGTCATCGATCCGCGCTGGCACCAGGCAGAATTCGACCGTCGCCAGGCTGAAGCGGAGCGGGCCAAGGTTCAATTGGAAAATGCCCGGCGAGAAGCCGACCGCACACCTCAACTGCTGGCAAACAAAGCTCTCTCCACCGAGGAGGCGGATGCGCGCGTAGCCCGGTACCAGGAGGCCAAAGCCGCTTTGCTCGCGGCGGAATCGGTCCGCGACTTTGTGCAGCTTGATCTCGAACACACAAATGTTCGCGCGCCCATCGCGGGCCGGGTTAGCCGCGCATTCCTGACCGAAGGTAATTACGTCAGCGGGGTCTCAGGCTCAACCACATTGCTTACAACGATCGTTTCAGTGGATCCAATCTACGTGCATGCAGACGTTGACGAGGATACGCTCCTGAAGTTTAACGCATTATCGCTCGCCAAAAAGCTGGAAACCAATGCGGCTGGCAGGATTCCAGTCGAACTGCAACTTGCCGACGAACAAGGCTTCCCGCACCGGGGCCATATGGAGTCGATCGACAACCGTCTTGATCCCAACACCGGCAGCATTCTCTTGCGCGCCGTGTTTTCAAACAACGACAGCAGCATTGTGCCCGGATTATTTGCGCGTATCCGCGTGCCCTCGAGCGAACGCCATCCCGCTTTACTCGTGACCGAGCGCGCCATTGGCACCGACCGGCGCAAAAATATGTACTCACGCTAACCGCGTCGAACACCGTTTCGTATCAATCGGTGAAGCTCGGTCCGATGATTGACGGCAAGCGGATCGTCTACTCCGGCTTGCAGGGAAGTGAGAAAATAATTGTCAACGGATTACAGCGGGTTCGTCCGGGAATGATCGTATCGGCCCAAGAAGAAGGGGCGAGCAACGAAGCTGTGGCGGTCGCGAAGCGTTAATCGACTCCGCGGAAACCGAGTTCAGGAATTTCTCCGCGGCAAATCCAAAGAATTCGATTTATGAACTTTTCAGATTTTTTCATCCGCCGGCCCATCTTCGCCGGAGTGCTCTCGATTGTGGTCTTTCTCGTCGGTCTGATTGCGATGTGGCGGTTGCCCCATCAGCGAATACCCGGAGGTTGTCCCGCCCACCATCGTCGTGCGCGCGATCTATCCCGGGGCCAACCCAAAGACCATTGCCGAAACTGTCGCATCACCACTGGAGCAAGCCATCAACGGTGTGGAGGGCTCGCTCTACATGTTTTCGCAGGCAACGAGCGATGGGGTGATGACGCTGACCGTGACATTCAAACTTGGCACGGACATTGACAAAGCCCAGGTTCAGGTGCAAAACCGCGTTGCGCAGGCACTCCCGAAAGTGCCGGAGGAGGTTCGGCGTAGTGGCGTCACGACGACGAAACAATCACCCGATCTTACGATGGTCGTGCATCTATTTTCACCGAATGGCCGCTATGACGAAGTTTACCTCCGCAACTACGCGACGCTGCAGGTCAAAGACGTGTTGGCGCGCATCCCCGGCGCGGGCGACGTGGAGGCTTTTGGCTCGGGTGATTACGCGATGCGCGTCTGGCTCAACCCCGACAAGGTCGCCGCCAGAAATCTGACGGCCAGCGACATCGTCACCGCCATCGGCGAGCAGAATGTGCAAGTTGCCGCCGGCGCGATTGGTCAGCAGCCGATGAGCTGGCCAGTCGATTTCGAGTTGCAGATCAATGCGAAGGGCCGGCTGATTTCCACGGAGGAATTCGGTCAGATCATCATCAAGACCGGCCCCAACGGCGAAAAGACGCTGCTCAAAGATGTTGCCCGCATTGAACTGAGCGCGGGCAGTTACTCGCTCCGCTCGCTGCTAAATAACAAAACCGCTGTGGCCTTGCCGATCTTTCAGACACCCGGCGCCAATGCTCTCCAACTTTCCTCTGACGTTCGCCACACGATGGAGGAGTTGAAGAAAAATTTTCCCGACGGTGTGGATTATTCAGTGGTGTATGACCCGACGGTCTTCGTGCGGCATTCGATTGAAGCCGTGGTTCACACTCTCCTGGAAGCCATCCTCCTGGTCGTCATTGTCGTCATTGTTTTTCTCCAGACCTGGCGCGCTTCGATTATTCCACTTGCGGCGGTGCCGGTGTCACTCGTGGGCACCTTTGCCGCCATGTTGGCATTCGGTTTTTCCATCAACAACCTTTCGCTGTTCGGATTGGTGCTAGCCATCGGCATCCTCGTCGATGATGCCATTGTGGTCGTCGAAAACGTCGAGCGCAATATTGCGCTGGGCTTGTCGCCCACGGACACGGCCAAACGCGCCATGAGCGAAGTCACGAGTCCGATTATCGCGACAGCGCTGGTGCTTTGTGCGGTGTTCATCCCGACGGCTTTCATCAGCGGGCTCACCGGCCAATTTTACAAACAGTTTGCCATCACCATAGCCATCTCAACGGTGATCTCGGCATTCAACTCCCCGACGCTGTCCCCGGCGCTCTGTGCCCTTCTGCTCAAGGACCACAAAGCACCGAAGGATTGGTTCGCGCGGATTATGGAAAAGTCGCTCGGCTGGTTCTTCCATCCGTTCAACCGGATTTTCGCTTGGGCAAGCAACAAATACTCCGCCGGAGTTGCCACCGTCCTTCGCAAAAGCGCATTGGCATTGGTTGCTTACTGTGGACTCACACTTCTCACCGGCTGGAGTTTCAGCAAAGTCCCGGCCGGGTTCGTGCCGGCTCAGGACAAACAATACCTCGTCGCCTTCGCCCAACTGCCCGATGCCTCGTCGCTGGACCGCACCGAAGCGGTCATCCGTCGCATGTCAGAGATCGGTGCTCACTTTACGTGAATGACTTCAATCGTTTCGGACGCACTTATCAGGTTATTGCCCAAGCCGACGCGCAGTTTCGTGACCTCCCCGAAGTCATCACCCGGCTCAAGACCCGCAATGGGAAAGGCCAGATGGTGCCGCTCGGCACTCTGATGAAGGTGACAGAAACTCACGGCCCTGACCGGGCGATACGCTATAACGGATATCCCGCGGCGGAAATCAACGGCGCTCCTGCGTCGGGTTTCAGTTCCGGCCAGGCTGAGGCGTTGATCGCGAAACTCGCCAGCGAAAGCCTGCCCAAAGGCGCCGCCTTCGAATGGACCGACCTGACGTATCAGCGTATCCTTGCCGGCAATTCGGCAGTATATGTTTATCCGCTCTGCCTCCTGCTCGTGTTCCTCGTGCTCGCCGCCCAATATGAAAGCTTTCGTTTGCCGTTGGCGATCATTCTCATCGTGCCGATGTGCCTCCTCTTCGCCATTACCGGCGTATGGCTCAAAGGCAGCGATAACAATATCTTCACCCAAATCGGCCTCATCGTGCTCGTCGGCCTTGCTTGCAAAAACGCGATTCTCATCGTGGAATTTGCGAAACAAAAACAAGACGAAGGCCTGTCGCCATTTCAGACGGCCATCGCAGCCAGCCGTCTCCGTTTGCGGCCAATCTTGATGACTTCCATCGCGTTCATCGCGGGCGTTTTCCCGCTGGTGATCGCGCGTGGCGTCGGCGCGGAGATGCGCCAGGCGATGGGCGTCGCGGTGTTCGCCGGCATGATCGGCGTGACGCTGTTCGGTTTGTTCCTGACACCGGTGTTCTATGTCACGCTGATGAAACTCCGATGGAAGAACAAGACTACCCGAGCGACGGAGCCGAAGGGTTCATCGCTCGGCTCGGCGGGAGCAACCGCAGGAGTTGCAGCAGTCGCGTTGCTATTCTCCCCCGTCTCCGCCGATGCCGGTCTGCTGACCGTCGGACCTGACTACAAGAAACCGACAAATTCTCTTCCGGAAAACTACAAGGCCTTGCAACTCGGCGCGTGGAAGGAAGGCAGGCCGCTCGAGAATGTGCCGAAGGGAAATTGGTGGGCAATATTCAGCGACAGTGGCCTGAACGAACTGGAATCGCAGGCAATGAGTGCCAATCAGGAACTGAAGGCTGCCGTGGCACGGGTGGATCAAGCGCGAGCTACCGCCCGTGTGGCGCGCAGCGATTTGTTGCCCAGCTTCAACCTCGATCCGAGTTTCAACCGCCAGCGGTACTCGCCGAATCAGGTGCCCAGCTTTGGTGGCGTGACTGCGAATACATTGCGTGCTCCGCTCGACCTACAGTAAGCTACGAAATTGATCTCTGGGGCCGGGTTCGGCGCGGATTTCAAAGCGCGCGCGCGGATGCCCAGGCTTCGCTCGCGTCGTTTTACAATGTCCTGCTCAGACTCCAGGGCGATGTCGCGCAAAACTATTTTGCCCTGCGCGCGCTTGACGCTGAAATCAGCACTGTTGTCGGCACGGTGGGTTTGCGTCAGGAGCAGGTTAGACTTGTGCGCAGCCGCTTTGAAGGTGGCATAGGCAATGAACTCGACATCGCTCGCGCGGAAACGGAACTCGCAACCACGAAGGCAGAATCCGCCTCGCTCGCCCGGCGCCGCGCCGAACTCGAGAATGCAGTCGCCATTCTCCTCGGGAGCAATCCCGCTTCGTTTCGGCTGACTGCAACCAGCGCGAACAACTGGAATCCTCAGCCCCCGGTGATCCCGGCGGGGCTGCCCGCGGATTTGCTCGAACGACGGCCTGATGTGGCGGAAGCAGAGCGCCAGCTTGCCTCGGCCAACGCTCGGATTGGCGTCGCCAAAGCCGCCTTTTTTCCGGTGCTAACGCTTACGGGTTCGGGAGGCTACGTGAGCGCCGACATTGATACGCTGTTCAAGTGGGATGGCCGCGCGTGGTCAATCGGCCCGAGTCTCTCGCTGCCGATCTTCGCCGGTGGTCGCAACCGGGCGAATTACAAGCGCTCGCAGGCTTCTTATCAGGAAGCCGTCGCGCAATATCGTCAGCAGGTCCTCGTCGCCTTCGGTGAAGTGGAAAACAGCCTGTCAGCCATTCGTCATTTGATCAACCAAGCGGCTGCTCAACAGCGCGCTGTCACGAACGCGCGTCGCGCCGCCGGTCTCGCCACCGACCGTTATCGCTCCGGCATCGTGAGTTACCTCTATGTAGTGGACGCCAGTCGCGACGCGCTTTCGGCCGAGCGCTCGAACGCACAGCTTTCCGGTCAACGACTGATTGCCGCCGTTCAACTCATCAAAGCCCTGGGCGGCGGATGGCGGGAAGAGGAACTGTTCGCCCAGGCAAACCGTTCGGGGGAAAAACCATAGTGAAACAGCTTTCTGAACGTTCGCTCTTGCTGCTACTCGCGGCGGTGCAGTTTACCCACGTCATGGACTTTATGATCATGATGCCGCTGGGGCCGCAACTCATGAGGGACTTACACATCGGCCCGGGACGGTTCAGCGCGCTCGTCGCGGCTTACACGATCAGCGCGGGTCTGATTGGCGGGGAGCGTTCATGAGCCTGGGCGGTTGTGCGCGCGACCTCGCCATGGGAATTGAGGCGAGCATCGGCGGGTGGATCGTAGCCAAACAACCGTCCGGACAAATTGACCAACTTTCACCGGCTGGGTTGGATGGCCGTGGCGGCCGGTCTTGTCAGCATCTGGTTGGCGAGCCGGGTGCGAGTCAACGAATCAGGTGCATCGACCACAATTCCCGCCAAAACTGATGCCCATGTACTCAACTCATCGACGCACTCGAAAATGGTGAACGCCTTTCCCCTCAATTCTCAATCAGCAACTGACACCTTAGTATGAAATCAAGCATTGAGTCGGCCATGAGCGCGTGTTGCGCCTGGGTTTGCGACCACAACCGCGCTCCGGTTAATGGTGGCGCTGGCAATTCATCCAAGTCCGGCTTCAGTCCCTCACCGCTGCCGAGACCATTTCCAGCACTCGACGCAGGCCATCGTCTCCGCTGAGGCTGCCTTCGTTAAACGGCGTTCTCGGGATGGGCTTCCAGTTGTTGCGAGAGCCGTCATAGTCGAATGATTGTGGCAATCCGGTGAGTGCGGGCTCGTACTGGCCGTTGTTACCGCCGAGTTTGTAGATGACCAGGTCGAGCGACGGCACGATGAAGATGCCGAAGCCGCCCGCGCCCGATTTGTAGAACGCATCATGCGGCGCACCCGCGACGTGGCCGTCCGAGTTGTTCTCGAACTGCAGGCTGAAGGGGCAATGCGGATTGTAGGGCGAGGGTTTGTTGCACAGCGCCACGTACTCCGCCGGCACGAGTTGCTTGTCCGCCCACTTGCCTTGATGCAGCAAGCAATAGCCGAAACGCAGTGCGTCCGTGGCACGCACCGCGATACTCCCGGCGCCGTTCGCGTGAGGCATGGTGAAATCGCTGCGGTGCAGGCAATAGGCCCATGCGCCCCAGCCCATCGGTTTGGCCAGCCGTTCGTTGATGTAATCCTGCAACTCCATGCTAGTGACATGACGCAGCACAATCGAGGCGATGTGCGGCGCGGGCGATGAGTAGGAATAACCCTCGCCCGGCTTCGTCCACAGCGGAACGCGCAGTGATGACAGATCAAGATCGCGAATATTTTGTCCCGGCACCGGCTTCAGCGGCGTCACTTTCCCATCCACAATCCCCACCGGCGACTGGCCTTCGCCCCAGTACCCCGCTGTCATGCAGAGCAATTGGCCCAGTGTGATCCCGGCCTTGCGCGGATCATCAAGCGGGAATGCCTCCGGCAAATATTTTTCCGTGAATACCTTCGTGTCCAAGCCATCCGGAATCTTGTCGCGAAACTCGCGGAGCATAATGCCGCACGCGATGCTCGTATAAGCCTTGCCGGTGGATGCCATGTCCGGATTCGCGTTCCGATGCGCCCGGCCAAAATATTTCTCGAACACCAGGTACCCATGGCGCACCACCAGCAATCCGCCATTCTGAGTGCACCGTTGCGTGAAATCGAACGCCTGCTCCAGCCGGCGGAGATCCATGCCGGACGATTCCCGGATTTGCGCGGCATCCTTTAGCGTCCGCCAGCCTCCTTCGCTGTCGGGCGGTGGAAAGTAGTCGGCAGCCTGAACCACTCGGAGAGCCGTTAGAACCAAAATGACGACCACAAGAGGCGAGATCAATTGATGTGAAGCAAAAAACTCGTCACCGCGCCCAGGACCCGTGGGATTGCCGGCATTCCAGAACTTTTCGACTCGAGAGTGAGGTGTATTCATTTGCGTTTCTTGAGTTAGCTTCGGCAGGCGCGCGGTGGTTTGTTGACGATCCATGGAAAGAACCTCAAGGGCGCGCCCCAGCGCGGGCGCGGGCGATGGCGAAGTCCACCAACTCCTGCGAGTGGAAGAAGCCTTCAAAGAAATTGTGGCCCTGGCCTTCGACGACGATGAGTTTCACCAGCGACTCCGCGTCCGCCTCTTTGTAGAGACGCACGAACTCGGCGGAGTTCTCTTTCAACGGCACGACCTTGTCTATGTTGCCGTGGATAATGGCGGCGGGCACATTCGCCCGGGCGAGCACGCCGACTCGCGTGATGGGATTGAATTCCGCCGCTCGCGCGTCGAGTTCGGCGGGCGTTAATCCGTAGGCGCGCGCGGCGTTGGTCAGGCCCGGATACGTGCGGAAATCGAACACGGGATAAATGCCGATGATACCCGCGACACGGCCTGGATTTGCGATGGCCCAACTGCTCACCCACAGGCCGCCGCGGCTGCGTCCGAACAGGCACGGCTTCGACGCAAACCCGCGCCGCTCGGTCAGCTCACGGTAAAGCGCGTCGAACAGCGCGTGGCTCTTCGGACTGCCGTAAGCCTCGCCCACGTCCACGCCCGCCAGCGCCAGGCCGGCGGCAAGGAACTGCTCGTGCATCCAGCGTTCTGCTTCGTCAGGATACGCCGGCAGAGTGGGCGCGTAGAAAATCCACGGTTGCGGCGTCGCGCGTCTGGCCTCCGGCGGGAGGAAGACAAACGCGGGCCGGCCCTCGACGGTGAAGTTTTCACCAGGCAGGACGAGCTTCGACGGCGGGCCGGCAGCGGCGGGCTTAAATTTCGCGGGCGAAGCGGCGCCGAGTTGGTGGATGGTGTTGTGCATTGTCCGTGTGAAAGGCGGGCCATCGGCCCCGCTCAGGGAGCAGTTGATTTCCATGCACCACGTCGGGTGGAGTTCGGGGATTTCGAGAAAGACGGACCGCTTGTCCGCGGCGAGCGTCGCGTTTGTGACGTTCAAGATGCGCTCGTCGATGTGCTTGGAGCCATAGTCAGCACTGCGTTTGAGCGACCAGACTTTGACGGCGTAGTTTTGCGGGGCATTGGCTGAGGCGGGATCGAGTGCGTCAGTGAACCTGATCTCAATTCCGTTTGCGCGGGCATGCAAATCAACGGGCAAGTTTGCCGCCTTCCCCGTGGCGCGGACGCGATAGAAACCGCCATCAGCCTGGCGGTTGCCGGCCCACGCATACATGCCACAGGCGTAGAGGTCACCGTTCCCGGGATGAAACCGCCCGCGCATGACGCCGGTTGGGAAGTCGGGAATCGGAAGCTGCACAACGCCACCCTGGAGTTGGTCGCCGATTTTTTCGTGCGGCACGACGAAGATGCGGCCGGTGCCGTAAGAAAGATTGAGAAGCGAACCTTTGAGGGGCCCCCATTTGTCGCTGGTCACCCAGAGCAATTCGCCCGGCGAACGGTCCAGGTCATTGGTAATCCAGACCAGTGGTTGCTCCATGTCGGCGTCGGCGTTGCTCTGCGGATGTTCGTAAGCCCACATATTGCCGTAAAAGCGCGCTGGTAATCGGACCAGGTTGATCCGGTTCTTCGGCGTCCAGTGACCTTCCTGGTCCGTGACGAAGAACGTGCCGTCATCGTTGACGCACACGCCGTTGGCAGCGCGAAAGCCGTTCGCGAGAATCTCCGTGCGCGCGCCGTCCCTGGTGACCTTGAGCAACGTGCCGTGATGCGGCACAAGCGCTGGCAGTGCGTGGCGAGCAGATTTGGCGTAGTAGAAGTTGCCCTCGCTGTCGGTCTGCAAACCCATCGCAAATTCATGAAAGTGTTCGGTGACCTGATGGTCGTTGTTGAAGCACTCGACAAAGTCGATTTCGTCATCGCCATTCAGGTCGCGCAGCCGGGCAATCTGGTCGCGGCAGGTGACGTAGATGGTCTCATCCACTATTTTGACTCCGAGTGGTTGGAACAATCCGGAGGCGACACGTTTCCAAACAAGTTGTTCGAGGTTTCCATCAATGCCGCTGACGATCCACACGTCGCCATTCCAGGTGCAAATGGCGGCGCGTTTGCCGTCGCGAAAGTAATCAAAGCCACCAAAGCGCATCCAGGTGTGCCACGGATTCGCGTCGTCGGGCGGGGGCGTGAGTTCATCGACTGCGAACGGTCCTTTTTCGCTCCCCAGGTTGCCGCGCGTGGCGAGTGGCGGATTCCAACGAGGCGGTCCACCCTTCGTGAGCGTCGTGAGATCCGCGGCCGGCGACGTCACAAGCGCAAAGGCGGCCAGTGTGGCTGCGTCCACTCCTTGTCTCGGGCTGGCAGTCAGGAGTTTCAGATTGAGCGGCGTCGCAGCGGCCGGGATATGAAGGGCATTAAAACCATTCGTCGTGATGAGATTCGCGGCGCTTTGGCCGACTAGCGCGATGGAAATTTCTTCCGGCGCGACCCGCATCACCAGGTCGCGCGAGGTCTTGCCAATGTTGAGCGTGCGGGAAAAGGCGGTGGCTTCGCCGCTGCGTTCGTACCCGGGCAGCTCCAGGACATGTGCATCGCCAACCGTATAGGCGACGACGACTTTGTTACTGTGGAAATAGACCCCTTCCAAATGCGCCCAGTCGCGCGGCAACGGGCCGTACGGTTTGTCATCCCGTCCGTGAAAGCGCGGATCCGCGAAGCTGCCGGTTTCGGGATTGGCCCAACCCGGCCCGACCGGATTTACGAAAGCTTTCTCCCCCACGATGCTGGCGTGGGTCTGGTGCGAACCGTCGAACGCGATGCCGCGCCAGTCCACGAACTCGTCGCCGGTCCACGCAGCAGCCAGGCGCATGGTGTCATGGTCATATAACATCCAGACGTGTCCCTTCGAGACACCGCCCGAGCCATCGTCGAGACGGATAGCGATGCCCTTGTAAACAATGTTGTTCGTCTCGATCTGCAATGTCCAAAAGAGCGCCGGACCGAAATCCATCCGTAAATATTTCGGGCCTTTTTCGAACTCGAGCATCTCGGCTGTCTTCGCACCGCGGCCGGAGCCTTTCGGCAGGCCGGCGAGATATTCGGGAGTTACCTTGAAGTAGGCGGTTGGGTTGTGCGGCTTGACGAACGTCTCGCGAATGTAGTGAATCGCATCATAGCGCTGCTCGGGCGTGAGAAACGTCCAGGCCGGCATCTGGCCGAGCCCCAGGCTGAGTGTTTTGTAAAGGCTGAGCGGGTCACCGCCGTTCTTGAATGGCTCCTTCCAAAACGGACGCGAGGTAGGTAGCGATCCAGCTTGCGTAAGATTTCCGTGGCACGTGATACAGATGCTGTTGTAAAGCTGTTCCCCTCGCGCGAGGCTCTCGGGATTCCAT
>JBDTOW010000002.1:0-23273 GCA_039933075.1 Verrucomicrobiota bacterium
GCTTGGCGATGGTCACGTTGTCACCGTATCTGAGGGTGCCATTGACTACGCGGCCGATGCCGAGACGGCCCAGGTAATCGCTGTAGTCGAGGTTGGCGACGAGCACCTGGAATCCTTCCCCGGCGTGGGCGCGTGGCGGAGGGATGTATTTGATGATGGCGTCGAACAGCGGTTCCATCGTGCCGCTGACATGTTCGAGTTCGAGTTTGGCATACCCTTCCTTGGCGCTGGCGTAAACGACAGGAAAATCGAGCTGCTCGTCGGTGGCGTGCAACGAGACGAAGAGATCGAAGACCTGGTCAAGCACCTTGTGCGGCACGGCGTTCTCGCGATCGATTTTGTTGATCACGACGACCGGCTTGGCGCCGGCTTCGAGCGCTTTGCGCAGCACAAAGCGCGTTTGAGCTTGCGGGCCGTCGGCGGCATCCACCACCAGCAACACGCCGTCGATCATGTTCATGATCCGCTCGACTTCGCCGCCAAAGTCGGCGTGGCCGGGGGTGTCAACGATATTCACGTGGTAGTTTTTGTATTTGAACGCGGCATTCTTCGCCCTGATCGTGATTCCTTTTTCACGCTCGAGATCCATCGAATCCATGATTCGTTCCTCGGTCGAGATAGCCTGGTTGGCGCGAAAGGTGCCAGACTGTTTGAGCAAACAGTCGACCAGCGTCGTTTTGCCGTGATCGACGTGAGCAATGATGGCGAGGTTGCGTATATGCTGCATAAAATAATCTATTCGACAGGAGGACGCCTTTTATTGAGGCGGAGTCCGGCGCTCAGCGCGAACCGCGGCGTGAATCAAGCGCCTTCTCGATCGATCGAGCCGCGCAGTGTGGCTGGCTGGGGCCAAACGTCAAGCTTTCGTCTGACAAAATGCTAAGTCTTCTGCGCTTGCAGTTTTTCCAAATCTTCCGCGAGAAACTTGGCGACTTCTTTAAATTTGGGCACGTTATCGGGATTGATATCCATCAAGGTGAGATGGGCCTCGAGACAAGTCCGGGTCAACTCCTCGCGCGAGGCTTCGGGCACCACAGGACGCAACGATTCGACTTTTCCGGGCAGCGACTGCGCCCCGTTAACAAACTTGAAAAGGTGGGCAACCCCAAGGTTGTCGAGGAGCTCGGACACGCGCGGGTTGGGCCGGAATAACTCGATACTCGAGCTGCCATTGTTTTTTGCGCTTCCCGCCAGTTTCAGCCCAACGCCTGCGAGTACCCCCAGAAAAGTGCTATCCATCACCAAACATTCGCTAAGGTCCAGAATGAACCGCCGATATCCTTTTTGAACCAGCCCGTGTATAAGAATCTTGAAATCCGCGCTAATGGTGAACGAGGCGCGGCCGCGGATCTGCACGAGCACGACTGAATCGGCAACCGAAACGAATAAATTGGGCGCTGAGCTGCTCATGAGTCTTGTTTCTCTTCGGTCGAGAACCGTGGCACTTTCATCCCGGAAAATCAACTTCCTGTCCTCGGATCCATTTCGAAAAAATCCGGAACACTATCGAACCGATACGGACCGGCTCGCCTGCCGAGGCTGGCCACTGCCGGCGCCAGCCACAATTTGAACCAACGTTTGCTGCAGAACCAGCGCCTCGTCCAACCCGCTCAATACCAGGCGCTGGTTGCACTGCAGCAACAACTCCATGGCCCGGATCAGTTCCGCTGTGGAATAACGCCGGGCCTGAGGCAGCGCCTTGAACAGGACATAAGGATTCATCGCGAGCGGATTGAACCGCTTGTCTTCCGGCAGCAGGCCGGACGGCACCTGGCCAAGTTGCGCTTTAAACCGGTTGTAATCCGATTCCGCCTTGAGCAATCCTTCGCGCAACATCTCTTTCAAGAAAAGCATGGCCCTGACCTTGGAAATCATTCCGTAAAGCAAACCAATTTCGGACTTCGAACTGTCAAACCTCAGTCCCCACAATTCCTCATCCAGTGTCCGCAGAACTCGCGGCAAATCACGATCTCCCAAGGCATCTCCCAGCGCGAAGGCCCGCGCTTGCTTGTTGCGTGTGACAACGGCCTCGACATGATGAACTTCAATCAAATCCGCCTCGCCGGCGAAGAGAGCAATTTTTTGAATTTCACTGCTCAATTGACGCGGATGGGGACCGATGTGAGCCACCAACAAAGAAAGCGCTTCCTCGGACATTTCCTTTTTCAATTCGCGCAACTCCACTCGCACCCAGTTTTCAGCCTGGGCTTCCCAGTCCCGATCGTCCACCGTCCAGCCGCTGAAGCTTTCAATGGACCCAAGTTTTTCGAGGGTCTTGTAAAAAGTTTTTCGCTTGTCCACCTTGCCCGCGCTAATTAGCAAGCGGACGTTATTCCAGGAAAAGCCTTTTAGTTCCTGCGCTACTTCGGTCAAAGTTTCGGTCACCGCCTGCGCGGTCGCCGCCCGTTCGTCACCGAGGAAGTTGCAGTTTTGGAACCAGATGACTTTGCTGCCGCCGAAGAAGGGGAGCGTTTGCAGCGCCTCGCGTAAACGGGCCAGCGCTCTCAAGGCCTCCGCGCTATTGGCCGCGCTCGCGTCAATGATTTCCTGATCCAGCGCGCCGATGTCCGCGGACCACCGGTGGAAAACTTCCTTGGCGGTTCGCTTGACCGAGTATTCGTCATCGCCACACACCAGAACTACCGCAGACGCACTGGTTGATTCGGCCTTTGGCATCAAGTTTCTTCGGCTTGACCGCCGTTTTCATTGATTCGGTCGAGCACCTCGGACATATCCTCGACCTGTTCAAAAAGGGCAGCCGACACGTAAATCGGGCGTTTCTGAGAAACCGCGATGGCGATACAATCGCTGGGGCGGGCATCGATTTCCACCAGCTTGCGACCGAGCTCGTTTTCCTGCTGAAGAATCAGCCGGGCGTAATAAGTTGAATTCTTCAACTCGGAAATGACGACTCGCTCGACAGTAATGCCGAAACCTTTGAAAATATTCGCCATTAAATCGTGAGTGAGCGGACGTTCCTTCGGCGCATCTTTCAGGAAATTGCCGATTACCCATCCCATGTTGTGCTCGACCTGGATCACAAAAACCTTCTGGTCGTTGCCAATAAAAATGGCACAACCACTATTCGCGGGGAGAATGCCGCGGATGTCGACAGACAAAACGTCTTTTTTCATACCCACAGTTTAAGGGTCGGACGCCAAAAAACAAGTCCCCCATGAATTCGATCGAAGGAGCTTGCAGGAGCTGTTAAAATCGTTGCCAAGATTTTAGATTCCCGCCAATTATCTCCCGTTGAGATTTCAGGAAAAAATCATTCCGCTGGAGACATTGCCGGCCTGGCGGGCCAGACTCCGGACCGCCGGAAAAAAACTCGTCGTCACGAACGGATGTTTCGATCTGTTGCACGTCGGCCACGTCACGTACGTCGAAGCGGCGCGGACCCAGGGCGATGCGTTGCTGGTCGGTCTCAACAGCGACTCCAGCGTTCTAAAATTGAAGGGTGCTGGACGACCGATCAACCCGGAAAACGATCGGGCCGCAGTCCTGGCGGCGCTGCAAGCTATCGATGGGGTGTGCGTCTTTCCCGACCTCCGCGCGACGGGATTTCTCGCTCTGGCTCAACCGGACATTTATGTCAAAGGCGGCGATTACACCTTGCAAACAATTGACCAGGACGAACGCCGCGCCGTGGAAAGCGCGGGTGGACAAATTGTTTTCATTCCTTTCGTGCCGGGGAAGTCGACAAGCTCGCTCATCGAAAAAATCCTGAAGCTGTAAAGTAACGGCACCAACTGCCACGGATACACGCGGATTTTGTCTCTGTTCAATCCGTGTTTCGTCGGTGGCTCTTGCCCAACTCCGTACCCTCATTTCCTCATCTTGTCCCCATCCCCACACTCTGCACGGTTTGGAACAGTTTCCCTTCCGTCTTGATGCTCGGAGCGATGATGATTTCGGTCTCTTGAAACTGGCGGATGGTTGCCGCGCCCACATTACCCATGCAAGTCGTGATCGCGCCCACGAGGTTTTGTGAGCCGTCATCCACGGTGGCGGGACCGAACAGGATTTGCTTGAGCGACCCGGTGATGCCGACCTTGATGCGTGTGCCGCGCGGCAGGTTCGCGTGGGGCGTGGCCATTCCCCAATGGTTTCCCTGGCCGGGCGCTTCCTGCGCGCGGGCAAACGCGCTGCCCACCATGACCGCGTCAGACCCACAGGCGAGCGCCTTGCACACGTCGCCGCCTTTGCTCATTCCGCCATCGGTAATGATCGGAACGTATTTGCCCGTTTTCTTGAAATGCATGTCGCGAGCCGCCGCACAATCGACCGTCGCCGTCACCTGGGGAACACCCAGCCCTAACACCCCCCGGCTCGTGCAGGCCGCTCCCGGTCCAACACCGATCAACACTCCCGCCACACCGCAACCCATCAGCTCCAATGTTACATTATAGGTGACGGCGTTGCCGATGAGCACCGGGATCTTCATCCCCCGGGTGAACGCGGCGAGGTTCAGCGACTTGTACTCGGTTGAAACATGCCGGACGGTGGAGACGGTGGATTGCACGACGAAAATGTCGGCGCCAGCTTCCTGGGCGATCGCTCCATACAGCTCGGCTTTCTGCGGAATGGAACTCACCGCGGCGAGCACGCCGGCTTTTTTCAACTCCTCAATTCGTTTGCTGATCAGCTTTTCTTTGACTGGTTCCCGGTAGATTTTCTGCAGCAGGTTGGTGACGTCTTTGTTGGCGTTGACGATCTTATCGAGGACAGCGGAGGGGTTTTCGTAGCGGGTCTGCACTCCTTCCAGGTTGATGACACCGAGGCCGCCGAGTTTCCCCATCTCGATGCAAAATCTCACGTCGGTTACGCCGTCCATGGCGCTGGCGATTATGGGAATTTTAAGGATGATGGAACCCCCATCCTTGCGTGGAATTTGAAAGCCGGTGTCCACTTCGTTCGGGTTGATGGTGACTTCACCCGGCACCAGCGCGATCTCGTCAAATCCGTACGTGACTCGCGCCTTTCGATTCCGACCAATCCACATTCCCATAATTTCTTGTAGCAACTAAATAAATGTCACGTCCTCAACTCGCCGACACCGGTACCAACGGCCAGGCAATTCAATAGAAGTTGATGCTTTCGTTTCCGGCACCACATTGCGGACACCGAGACCGATCGACGTCCGCGTCGTCGGTATACACAAACGCGCATTTTTCGCAGCGGAAGATTCGATCTTCGCTGGGCGTAGGTTCAAAACGCTTGCGGCGAAAGTCGGAATATAGGGCCACGGCGGAAAGCGCCGCAAGTAAAGAAACGACGTAAGAGAAGAGGAGCGCATCGGGAGACATGATTACTGCGCTCCCGGCGTCGCGTTCGTTGCCTGAAGGGTCAACCATTGAAAAATCAACTGGCCCCAGATCAAGCCCATGGGCTCCCGTACAGAACCGTTGTCGTTAGTCCGAAGTGATTGGAAACGGACGTTTCGCGAAAGATTCAAAGCGAGTTGATCGGCATTCGGGGAACCGCTGGAGGTCAACAGAGCATGCGAGAGAACGCGACCGGAGCGATTTACCATCACTCGCACCACACTGTTCGACAACAGATCGTGATGCGGAACACCGGTAAGTTTGATGGGCGACAAGAGCGGGCGGTGCGCCAGGTCGCCCTCCACTCGAAGCGTTGATTGAGTGGGAACCAGGCTGCTGACCAATGGCAACAAAAAGGCCGGAGGTGCTGCGCTCTCGGCCAGCGTGAGCGCGCTGACCTGGTTGCTTCTGACGAACTGGCTGAAGGCAGCGCCAAGCCTGTCCGTCGAGGGTTTTAACCAATAAGGCGGACTAATCCAATCCGTCACCCGGTGTTCGAAAGGCCGGAGGTTCAACCAGGCCTCCCCGGAAAATCCGTGAGGATTGACCAGGGCGAACGTGGTGGGATCCTGGATTGCCATCGCTTCTGCCAACGGCGTGCCCGGGGCTGGCTGATTCGGTAGGAGAGTAACCAGGCTTTCCGCGATTTGACGTGGCACGACAACCAAACGACTGGAAAATCTCGTCGCGAGAATGATCTGCGCGGCGATAATTACGAGGACAATCGTCGCCCAGCGCGATTTCGACCAGCGCAATGGCTCTTTCAGAGTCGAGTTCACGGAACAGCAGAGGTGGACGAAGTGACCGGAAGGAGGGGCGGGCGAGTGGTCAAAACTGCTTCGTGAATCCCGGCGCTTCGAGCCAGGCGATTGAGGCGAATAATCGTCTCAAGCGAAACGGATTTATCGGCCCGCACGACCAGAGTAAGTGGTTCGCCAGATTGTTTAACCTCGGTGGCAAGCCGGGCTCTTAGCTGCTTCTCGGCGATGACTTGATGTTGGTAAAAATAAAGCCCGCTGGCATCAATTGCCACGGTGATAGTGGCCCCGCTGGTTCCGGGCAATTCCTCCGCCTCCGGCAATTGCAGTTTCAGGCCGGGCGGGAAAACCAGGGAAGAATTCAAAAGCAGAAAAATTACCAGCAAGAAAAAGACGCCGGCGAACGGCGCGGCATCCATTTGGCCTTTGAAGATTTGGACCCTTCGCGGAAGTCTCATGCGGGTTTGCGCGGCGAGTTATCGCCGAGAATGTTCACGATGTCGATAGAGGCCTTGTCCATATCGACCACGACGCTGTTCATGCGGCTCACCAGGTAGTTGTAGCCGGCATAACAGGGAATCGCCAGGCTTAGACCCGCGGCTGTGCAAATCAACGCTTCCCAAACTCCTTTGGAAAGCTGGCTCACGTGAGCCGATAGTCCGGCATGATCGAGGGCAAGAAACACTTTGATAAAACCGAGAACCGTTCCCAGCAATCCCAGCACCGGCGCAATCTGGGCGATGGTGGCCAGGAGATTCAGGTTTTCTTCAAGGCGCGGCAATTCGAGTAAGCCGGCCTCCTGCACAGCCTCACGCATGCCCTCTCGACCGCGCTCCCGGGCCAGAATGGCGACCTTGACCAATCGCGCGACCGGACCAGGCGTGGCATCGCAAATTGAGATCGCTTCGATCACATTTTCGCGTTTCATCACATTGCGCACTCCGCTTAGAAACTCTGCGGAATTAATCTGCGCCCGATGAAAATGCAACAACCTCTCGACAAAGACAGCGATGGCAACCGAACTGGCGATCAAGATGACCCAGATCATTTGTCCACCGTTGAAAAGAAGGTTAAGCGACATGCGGTTCTTATATTCCGGGTGCCCGGTGATCGCAAGGTTAGTTCCGTCCCGGCCCTGCACTGCACTGTTCGTGTTTCATTTCGTTACTCAATCCGATAACGTAGGTAGGACAGGCGTCTCGCCGGTCATCCGGCGCGCACGTTGCACCGAGCCCTGCCAGGGTCCGCGTGGATGCAAGAAAACTGCGCGGTTCGGTGCGATCGGACCGCAAAGAGTGCCAGACTATATCGTGCCGATTTACACCAAATCCAAAGCGAAGCATCGACGGAAACAACTGCGCGCCGGATTTCTCTGGCTGCTGGTCATAGCGGGTTTGGGGTTGCTTGGGTGGATCTTGTGGAATGCAGGCAAACCCACCGAAAACCAGCGTGCCACGAAAAGCGAGGGTAGCGTTCCGACGAAGATTGTTGAGCGATCGGAAAAGCCCTCGCTCACTGATCCCACCAATGTCTCTCCGTTGACGGCGTCAGTTCCAGCGGTGCGAATCAACTCAGTTGCCGTCCCGCTCGTCATCAAGTCTGCTACATCGCGAGTCGTCGCAACCCAAAGTTTTCTTTCGACCTTGGAAAACGAATTTGTCCCTGGGCCGGTTCAGAACGTTCTGGAAGCCCAAATCGCGATGGCCTTGTCGGGCATTTCCCCTGGTTCGCTGGATGGCGCTCTCGGCTCGCAAACTCGCGGAGCCTTGCGGGCTTTTCAGCGGCGTGAAAAACTTCCAGTGACAGAGGAGTTGGATGCAATAACCAAGGGCCGGCTCGGCTTGAATGCGCCGATCCTTACAAATTATACAGTGACCTCCAACGACCTTGCACATTTGGAGCCGGTCAGTCCAACGTGGCTGGGAAAGTCCCAACAGGCCCGGTTGGATTACGAAACGATTTTGGAATTGATCTCGGAAAAAGGCCAATCGCATCCCGGTCTCATCCGCCGCCTCAACCAGGGCATCGACTGGAGCAATATCATGGTTGGTGCAAGAATCCGTTTCCCGAACATTGAATATCCGAAGGTCAACAGCAAGGCTGCGTTCGTCCGAATTTCCCTCGCGAGCAAATTCCTGGAAGCTTTCGATCCGAACACGAATTTATTGGCCCACTTTCCCTGCAGCATCGCCCAGCGTGTGGAAAAACGGCCTGCCGGAGAATTGCATGTCGCCGTCATCGTGCCCAATCCCAACTATAGTTTCGATCCGGAGGTTTTCACCGAATCAGCCGAAGCCCGCGAGTTGGGACGCAAGTTGATTATCCCGCCGGGACCAAACAACCCGGTAGGTAGTGCCTGGATCGGACTCGACAAACCCGGCTATGGCATTCACGGAACACCAAGACCGGAGGAGGTGGGCCGCACGGAGTCCCACGGCTGCTTTCGCCTCGCCAACTGGAACGCGGAATACCTCTCCAGACTGGTCTGGATCGGTATGCCGGTCTATGTGGAACCGTAGAGCGGGTCACGATGGAGAACACTGGCTCCGAACAAGTCCCCCGGGTTGGAGAATCTGGTTGAACTGGTCCTCGAAAATTCGAGATTCGAATTTCGTGATCTGAGATTCCACGATGAGCAACAAATTCAGCTTCGATCTCGAGAGCCAGGATCCCCGCCGCGATTTGCCAAGGAAGATTGTCATTGGACAAAACGAGATGGAAACTTCCAGGAATGTCGTCTTCAAGTTCGGTCTATGGTTCGACACGCCATTCACCGTGCTCCGGTTTTAGGGAACTTTCGCGCGGAACGGCGGCCGAGGTAGGGCGCGTCACTCCGTGCGCGCCGTTCTTTGCGCTGCAAAAAACCATCGTTGCAGGAGTTGGCGCGCAGAGGACTGCTCGCACTACCTTTCGGTTCGACCCAGTGGGAACTCTTTGAAAATAATCGCTCGTTTGGCATAGTGTGATTGATGTCTGTTTCCGATCAGATTCGTGACAAGTTAAGCCAGGTTCCCAATAAGCCTGGGATCTACCTCATGAAAGATCGGTTCGGGCGCGTGATTTATGTCGGCAAAGCGCGCAATCTGCGCAAACGCGTCAGCCAGTATTTCCATCCGTCGCGGCGTCTGGGATGGGATCTGAAATTGAATGCATTGATCGGAGCCATCCACGATTTTGACGTCCATACGGTCCGCAGCGAACCGGAAGCCCTGTTGCTGGAAGGAAAGCTCATCAAGGAATTCCATCCGCGGTACAACGTCAGCTTCCGCGATGACAAGCGATTTCTTTTGCTCAAGGTCAATCTGAGTGATCCGATCCCTCGTTTTACCCTCACGCGGCTCAAGACCGACGACGGCTCGCGTTACTTCGGCCCATTCGCCAATTCCGGCGGGCTGCGCCGGACGCTGGCACTGGTGCGGCGGCAGTTCAATTTGCGCGGGTGCCGTCCGCTCACGCCGAACGAGAATGATTACAAGCATTGTCTCTACGGAAACCTGAAGTTCTGCACCGCGCCGTGCCTCGGCAACGTGACCCGCGAACAGTATCTGCAACAAGTGCTGGCCGCGTGTGATTTCCTGTCCGGCCAATGCGAGGAAATGATCAAGCAGCTCGATGAGGAAATGAGAAAAGCAGCGGGCGCGCTCGATTTCGAGAAAGCAGCGCAACTTCGGGATTGCCTTGCTGACCTGCGCCGGACGACACAAAAGACCAAAACTTTCGAACGCGTGCCCTACACGCTGCCGCTCGCTATCGATCCGGAGCGCGACCTGGCCGAACTGGCTCAGGTGCTCAATTTGCCGGCTCCGCCTCAGCGAATTGAAGGATTCGATATTTCCAATATCAGCGGCACGTTCGCAGTTGCGTCGATGGTCAGTTTCCGCGATGGCCGGCCGGATCGCGCCAATTATCGCCGGTTCAAAATGAAAACCGTGGTTGGGCAAGATGACTTCGCCTGCATGGCTGAGACGGTTCGCCGGCGATACACGCGAGTGCTGCGAGAAGGAAAGGAGAGTGAGAATTCAAGAACTCAAGAACTGCGCGATCAAGCAGCGGAACCGCTCGACCCTCAACCCTCTGTCCTCCACTCGCAAACTCCGATCTTTCTTCCTGACCTGATTTTGATCGATGGCGGCAAAGGCCAGCTCAACATGGCGTCGGCGGAACTCGCGAAACTCGGTTTGAGCTCGGTTCCGATTATCGGGTTGGCGAAAGAGTTTGAGGAAATCTATCTGCCCGGGAAAAGCGAGCCGTTGCGCTTGAGCCGCGAATCCGGCGCCCTGAAGCTTTTGCAGCGCGTGCGGGATGAGTCGCACCGTTTTGCCAATACCTATAACGCTCAACTGCGTTTGAAACGGATCTCCGAAAGCGTGCTCGATGAATTTCCCGGAATCGGCGGGCAACGAAAGGCAGCGCTGCTGAAGAAGTTCGGCTCGGTTCAAAGATTGCGCCTGGCAACCGTTGAACAGATCGCGCAGGTGTCGGGCTTCGGCGGAAAAGCGGCGGCAGAACTCAAAGCGTTCATCGAGGCTCGATCCACTCCTGCTGCGCACGGAAACCAATCTCCCAGTGGTTGAACGGAACCTCACTGATACGTCCGAAAGCTCCTGAGGAGCGGCCTCTTTGTAGCGATCGCGCCATCTACGAAAAAAGCCCTGTCGGGGCGGCATCGCCGTGGCGCACGTCCAATTCTACCGACCTTCAGTGGTGTTTGGGACCAGAACCTGTGCCGTTACTTTTGCGAGGCGTCCGCCGGTTTGGCCGGAAGGGCAGTGAGCCATTCAAAGGTAATCTTGACGTCATCCCCCGTCTTGATCGCACCCAAAGCAATCTTGGGCGCCGGCGGCTGAATTCCAAAGTCGGTCATCTTGACGGTCGTCGAACCGGTGGTTTTGAGCTTATCTTTGTCGACCCGCTCGATGGCGACCTGCATCAGGTTTGTCCGAGCAACTCCCGCCACGGTTAACTCGCCTTTGGTGTCGAACACAAACGGTGTGCCCGGGGTGTGTGGTTCTTTGAGGACCATCTCCTTCACCCTGTATTCGATCGTCGGGTACTCCTTTTGTTTCATTGCTTGCTGCATGACAGAGTCCATCGATGACTTGCCGCTTTTAAGCGAACGCACGAGGATGGAGACTTCGACTTGGGCGTTGAGTTTTCCTCCCTTGAGTCCGTGAATTGTCTTTTGGGACGGATCGATATCGACACCTTCCTCGAACTCCATGGAGCCGCGAATAAGTTTTCCTTCCACGGTCCAGTCGTGAATAGTGGATGTCCCGTCGATCTTCACCGAGCTGCCGGTAGGCAGAGCTTCATATTTGACCCAGTCTGCCGCCCAGAGCGCACCCGCCATCAGCAAAAGCGACGCAAAGACGACGTTCCGGATAAACAACCAAGGATACTTTTTCATAGCAATTGCTTTCTTGACTATCCATTAACGAACGATCAGACCAATCAGCCGGGAACACCGATGGTGCGAGAGTCGAGGCTCACAATGTGAACCACTCGTCTTTAAAGGCCACCTTCTGCTTCGTAAGGATCGCTTCGTTGGCTTTGATGGCGGTGACCGTGGCGGCCAGTCCTTCCTTATATCCGGCGAAGGGAGAGAAATTTTTCGCGAGGCCGGCAAGGTACGCTCGAAGCGCTTTGGTATCGTTCACATTGAAACTGGCCGCAAAGTCTTCGACCCCGGTGCCGATGGCGTCGCTATTCGCGATAAACGCTTCCAAAGCGTAATGCAACGGCGGATCTTCGGCCGCCGCATCGGCAGTGGGTTTGCTGCCCTGCGCCGTCAGCTTCGTGGCATTTGCGACCAGCGCAATTCCGGTTTCTTTGTAAAACGAATCTTTGCGCGCATAAACTTCCCAGCCGAGCAGCGGTGAATCCACTTCCTTGAACATCCAGGCCTTGTTCTCACGAATCATCAACGCCGCGTCGGTGCCGTAGTACATCTCGTAATCGGCGTCAAAGGAGTTCCCGAGCGTGCAGTCATAAGTCAGGTTCACACCTCCGGGAAATTCAAAGACTGCCTGAACCGTATCGGGAACATCACGCCCATCGGTCCAATGCAGGACGCCGCCGAAACCGGTCACGGACCGCGGACGGGCATTGAGGAACCAGGCTGCCGCATCGATCTGATGCAGGCCAATCTCGCTAATGAGGCCGCCCGACGTCGCATTGGATAGTCGCCAATTGAGAGCCTGCTCCCGTTCCGCCGTGGGGGAGGCGCGACGCCAGCTTTGCTTCTTGTGCGACTGGGCGCGGGCCATAACGTTTCTCCCCATAGCTCCCGTGCGAACGAAACTCAGCAGAAAATGCCGCTGCGGATCGGATCGCGCCTGCAGGCCGGTTTGAAAGTTCTGTTTGAGTGCGGCCTGGGCGGCATGGGCAATCGCACGCGCGTCTTCGATCGTGGTCGCCAACGGCGCCTCGCAGTACACATGTTTGCCCGCCTTCAACGCCGCGATGACGATCTCGCGGTGAAGGTGGGAAGGCGTCGCGACCAGCACGGCCTGGACCTCTTTGTTTTCAAGAACTTTGCGGTAGTCCGTGTACTTTTCCGCTTTGGGCGCGGATGCCGCCGCGCGCCGCAGATATGCCTCGTAAGTGTCGCAAATTGCCACCACCGGCGCGTTAGGAAGCCGGGCCAGGTTCTTCAAAATCTCGCGTCCCCACGCTCCGCACCCAATCACCGCGCAGCTCACGGGGTTACCGGTGGTTTTGTACTCGGTGGCACCACCTGCGGCTTTGGGTTGATCCTGGGCCTTGAGTTCGACGGCACCCAGCAACGCCATGAGCGTCGCGAACGACCCGCCTTTCAGGAATTCCCGGCGGTTGAGATCGGATAATTCTTCTTTGTTCATTATACTGATTATCGTACGCGATTGTATATTTCGTGCCCTAGTATGTCTCGCGAACGTCGTTATTTGTGCTCCCTTTGAATGGATTTGCAATCGGTAATTTCCGCTCTGCGATCCGTTCGTTCGTGCACTCGACCTAAGTAGCACCGCCAATCTGAACCAGATTTCATAACCATGCCGGCTGCCCTGGGACCGTTTACTTCACCGGTTTGATTCGAATATTGCGGAACGCAACGGTCCCGTGATCGCCTTGGAGGAGAATCGGGCCCGGATCATTCAGGTTCGCGTCCAGTTCGCCACCCGTCGCACGCGTCACTTCGACATTCTCGTGCACGATTACGCCATTGAGGATCACCGTCACGCGATTGCCCCGGATGGTCGCCTCGACCTGTTGCCATTCGCCGGGCGCACGTGAAGCAAACAGGGAAACCGGCTTTAAACTGTAGACGGCGCCGTTGCCACCCGGCAACGCTTTCCTGGATTCAAAGTCGTCGAAAATCTGGAGCTCATACCGGCCGCGGAGGTAGAAGCCGCTGTTGGCGCCTTTTGGAATCATATATTCGTAACGCACAGTGAAATCGCGGAATTTCTCCTCGCTTACCAGATCAGTGCCATGCTCTTTGTCGACCGTGTTCACCAACATCCCGTTCTCGACAACCCAGCTTGGGCGTCCGTCCGAACGGCGCAATTCCCAGCCAGCGAGATTCGCCCCGTTAAATAAGGGTCTGAACCCGTCCTTGATTTCAGTGGCAGCGAGTTTGACCTCCGTGCCCTGCGGCGTCGAATTGCCCGACTCGAGGCCCAGCGCCCATTTGATGCCGCCCAGGAGGTGCTTTTGATATGCGTCATTCGTCCAAACATCTTCGCGATGACCGAGCGACGTGTAAAAGATTTTTCCCTTCCCAAAGGTCTTGCACCAGGCGATTGGAAAGTCACCCGGCATCCCGGTGTTGGGATGCTTATCCAGCGTCAACAATCCGTGGACGCCATCTCGGCGAAAGTTCTTCAAAAGATAAATCTCATCCAGGATATTGAACGCGGGGCCGAAGTGCAGGGTCGCGGGGTGCCGCGGGTCCTGGTTCAGGCAATCGACGCGCGCTTGAGCGTGATGCGTGAGGAATTCGCCGCCGAGCATCTCAATGAAAGGCGGATATTCATGGAAGGTATCGCTGCACGAATGCATCCCGATAAACGCTTTGCCAGACTTAATCCATTGGATGAACGCGTCTTTGTCGGGCAGGGGCAGGTCCCCTGTGGTGTTGGCGAAGATCACTCCGTCGTATTGCTTCAGTGCGTCCACGCTCATTTTTTCGGCCAGGGCACGGCGCGCGGTATCCTCCCATTTAGCCTCTTCCGCTTTGTCCTTCGGCCGGGGGCCGCTGCGCACGATGTCGACGGTGAACAGCCCGCTTTGGACGCCCAAAACCGTCAGCACATTCTCGGCGGTCGGGATCGAACTATGCGGGAAGCCATAGGTAACCGTCACCAGCAAAAGGTGCTTTGGTTTGGCCCACGAGGACGGCATTGAGGTTAGCAGCAACGAGAGGACCAAAAATAATCTCATCAAGAATTGCTTTTTCATACTCGTCATATATGACCGCAACAAACTCTCATAGTCCAACTGACTTTGCGATGCGGGATAGAATTCATTTAACTTGTATTCGGCGGAGGTCAAGGTTTGTTTTCGGTTCTCCAGCTCGGCACAGCGAATTCAAGAATCGCAACAATTGTAGCAGCCGACGTAAGGAGGCTCACTATGTAGCTGGTTTTAGAGTAGATCAGAGCCTCCTTATGTCGGCTGCTACAATTTGTTGAATCCGTCTTGCAGCCCGGGCTGATACCAAATTGAATTTGGCCTGCTGGAATCTGTCGAATCCTTATGAACTTTCTTGAGTGGCGCGGAATCTGCGCAATCGCGGCGCTCGCCGGCTTGGGCTTCATCTCCAAGCCCGAAGCCGTACCATCTGCCGAGGTGGTTGCTGACTTGCTGGAGACTTTCGACCCAACGCTGGCGCGCGAGGTCCTGTCGTGTGAGATCCGGCGGCCAGCGACAGCGAGTGGTGTGAAAAAGAGCGCGCTCTTCGAGCACCCGCTTGCAGTCGATAAAGAGGCGCGAGTCGAATACAAGCTGACCTTGCCAGCAAACGAGTCGGGCGATCGACTGTTGTTGGCCTTCGAGCTGGCGCTCTCCGACGGAATCGATTTCAACAAACCTGGGATCGTTGTCGATGGGGTTCGCTTCGCGGTCGAAGTCGATGGCGAACGTTTGTTCGAGCAAGAGTGGAAGGAAATCCGCTGGCAGGCATTTGCGATCGATCTGAATCCCTTTGCCGGCCGATCAATAAAATTGACACTAATTGTCGAAGCCATCGGCACAACCAACTTCGATTGGGCGCTCTGGGGAATTCCCCGCGTGCTTCGGTTTCGTGGTGCGCAACGTCAAACACCGGAACGAGTGCTCACGACCACTGGTGCCATCGCAATCGAGTATCGCGCGGGCAAGAACTTGAAATTGCGACTCGTCCCTGCCAGCGGTGGCAAACCGATCGAATGGCGCGAACCAGGGCAACGGCTGATCGGCGAGGAAAATCGCTGGGTCGCCTTGGACTTCGATTTTCCGCAGGCGGAAGCAGTCGATATCCAATGCGAGCCCAAAGAAATGCTGCGCGAGATCCACCTGGCGCCGTATCCGGCAAAGCCCCGGCTGGTAAGGGTCATCGTCCCGCATGCGGTCGTGTTTACGGGAGAACCGGTGCCGCTTCGAGTCGAGGTGAAAAATGAGGGGCGCGGCCGCCTCGCAGCCGGCGTGGCCCGCGTGGAACTCCAGGCCGAGAATTCATCGCTGCAATCGCAAACAGTGACGGCGCTCGCGCCGGGTGAAACGTGGACTGGCGAATGGCCCTGGCAAGCCCCAGCGCGGGCCGGACGATTGTCGCTCACTGCACACCTTCAGTCGAAAGGTTCCAGCGAGAACGGATCAGCGATTCACGAATTAGAGATTTTTTCGCATGAGCCGAGCGAAGACGTTGTCGAGAACGAACAACTAAGAATTGAGCTCGTCGGCCGCGGACGTGGCTATTCCTACGCCCGAGTGCTGGCTCGTCAATCCAGCGAATGGATTCAAGTTGGCATTTTGAAACCGCTCATGCGAGCAGTGCTGGATTCCAGACATGGCGATCTCGACTGGGAAATCCCTTTGCGCGCGACAAAGCAAGTGGCGGAGACGAGCAACAAAGACCGGATTTTAATCCTTCAAGCCGCCGCCGGAACGCGCGACCCGGATGGCGTGGCTTGGGAAGCTTCGCTCAAAATTACGCTCGAGCCGAATCAGCCTGTGGCGCGGCTAAGTTACGAGTGGACGGCGCAAGGCGAACGACGCGTCAAAGCCCTTTGGGGCCCGAATCTTTACGTGGGCGAGGGAACCACTGGCGCCGCGAAAACCTGGGGCCTGTTCCCAGGCCTCGAATATCTCTACGGCGCCGAGCAATCGTCGAATCCGCGCGACTTCGCGCCGCCGCTTGACGATCGGCGGACGCCGCATCCGAACAAAATCACGGTGCCGCTAATGGCGATCACGATTGGCCCCGACAGTCAGCCACTCCCGATGGATCCGGCGCGGTTTTTTACACCTGACTCCTTGAAAGATCTCACCAACTCCAAATCACCAGTTGCACAGCCCGCCTCCCGCCTCCCGCGTTCCGACCTCACCATTGGTCTGACCTGGGACCCGCTGCAGAAATGGGATGGCCAGCACGCATTTCCATCGACTCGCTTCTCGTCACCCAATCTCGACGAAGGGATGAACAACCACCGAATCGGCCTGTTCCTGCCTTCCGTCCCGGAGTTTGTTCCCGAGAACTCGGAACGCGCCCATAAGCCTTACCTGTTGACCGCGCAAAAGAAAGTTTCATTGAGCGCAAATCTGGTTGTCACTCAAGGTTCGGTGGCGACGGCGTTGCGCGAGTGGTACCGCGAGACTGGCGGAATCCCCAAGCCCGGACCGTGGCCTCGCACTTTCGAGGAGGAATTAAAGATCTGCCGCGCCGGCTTTTTGAAAACGGTATGGGATGAAAAGAATGAGAAATGGCGACACTGCATTGGTTGGGATTCAAGTCATGCGCCGGGTTTCGCGACGCTCTTATGGATGGACGCCCGGGTCACGACCGATGCGGAAGGCAGCCGACAGTCCCGTGACCGCGTCGAACTGGCTGCTCGCAATATGCAGCGCGATGGCGGACCGGGCGTTTTCACAACGCCGGCCAACTGCCACATCCTGCGTTGGGAATTTCCATTTCTCTTCGGCTGTTTGCCGGAGGCCATGCCCGAAATCGAAGGGACGATTAAGGGCTTGATTGCCTCGCAACATTCCGACGGAAGCTGGCGTTACCGCCCGGCCAATGATCAACAAACCAATCTTGGGCAGGCGGACGATTCGGTGCTCGGCACGTGCAGTCTTCACGCCGCCGCGCTGTTGCGTTACGCCCGCATCACCGGCGACGCCGCCGCGCTCGAAGCCGGCGAGCGGTCGTTGCATTTTATGGAGCGCTTTCGAGTGCCACGCGGTGGTCAAACATGGGAGTGTCCAATGTACGAGCCGGACATACTCGCGGCGGCGTGGGCTGTTGCCGCCTATCTGGACGGTTACCGAATCACGGGCAATCCTCGGTGGCTTCATGACGCGGTGTATTGGGCGGAAACGGGACTGCCATTCACCTACCAATGGACGCTGCCGGAACGGCCAATGATGATGGGTGCGACGATCCCCGTTTTCGGCAGCACCTTCTACACGCACTCCTGGCTTGCGATGCCAGTGCAGTGGTGCGGCTTGGTTTACGCATATCACGTCCATCATTTGGCAGAGGAATTGGCGGGAAATAAATTGCCCGAAACCGAATCACCGCTGCCAATCGCGGTCGGTCTGACGGCGCAGGATTGGAAACGCGTCGCCGAACTCATCACGGTCAGCGCGATGCATCAGCAATTTTCCAGCGGCCCGCGCATTGGCACTTACCCGGACAGCATCTCTGATTTCCAAAAGCAGAATCCGGCGTTCATCAATCCCGAAGACATCCTGCTCAACGTGCTGACGTTGAAAGATCACGATCCCGACATCAAAACCGTTCGGCTACCCGCCGGCCAAAAATCCGTCGTCATCAGTTCGGGCGCCCGGATCGATCAAGCCGAGATCACGCCTGGCGGCGCGCGGTTCCGGCTGCGGTTTTTCAAAAGCGAACCAAGCCATTCCCTGATCACGGGAATCCATCCGCGCGCAGTGACCGTCGATGGCAAGTCCTTGCCGCAGTCCGACACTCCCGTGCGCCGCGCTGCCGGATGGTGGTGGGATGAAAAACGAAATCGCGCTTACCTCGTCGTCGCCCACGAAAACGAGACGGTCGAAGTCCAGTTGGAAAACTCCCCTGGCAGGAAGGAGTGACTTCGTCGATCACAGCGAAATGGCAAGTCACCATTCCGGAAGAAATCCGAAAAGGAATTCCGTCTCTCCAGGTAGGCCAGCGGATCCGATGGGAAGTTGTCGATGGAGTCCTGACGGCCAGACCCGTGCGAAGTATTGCCAACCTGGCTGGCTGCTTGAAATCGGATGACATGCCGGTCTTCGGTCGTAAGGACGAAAAAAAGGCCATTGAGCGAGCCCGGCTCGAACACTACGCCAAGAAATACGGCAGGGCATGAAGGCAGGTGTTTTGGACACCAATGTCCTGCTACGATTCTTCCTCCAGGACGACCCGAAGCAAAGCCCAGCGGCCACCGCCTTTTTTAAGAAAGCCGAAGACGAGAACATCGACTTGTTCTTACAAGACGCCACCGTTGCGGAAGTAACCTTCGTGATGGACCGAGTTTTTAGGAGAAGCCGCATCCAGATTGCCAACGCACTTCTGGACTTCATTCAGAATCCGTTCGTCACGGTGCAAAATCCGGTCGTCTTGACCGATGCCCTGCTCCGTTATCGCAATCATTCAATCGACTTTCCCGAGGCATTGGTGGGCGCCCTGGCGGTGTCGATGAAGGTGCCTGCCGTTTCCTTTGACAAGGATTGGAGAAATTGGCCGGCGTCATACGATTTGAGCCGAAGGCAAATCATAATTTACATTGACGAACCTCTCGTTCCTCCGGCACCTTCCGTCGCGAAATGTCCCATGGCCCCGATGCTACCATTGCGGCTCCGTCGGCTGCTCGCCACACACGCTGGGTGAAGTCGACTCATTGGATCGTCACCCTGAGCTTCCTAATACTCGCTTTCACTGGCTTCACCATCCTCAGATGCCACCCTCGCCTTTATTGGGGCGAAGTTGGAAACGACCTCACGCCGGCTTTGTTTGAATTTCCGATCAGCAAAAACTACAAACATGGTGGCTGGACAAACAGCATCCCATTTTTAACCGAAGCCGGTTCCCCGCGGAGCGCGAGCCGGACCTTTGAAACCTTCAACCAGAATAGCTGGGGACGAAGCCTCCATTTTCTTGCCGCCTGGTTCCTTGTTATCACCGGAGCTACCTACCTCCTGCCCGGAATTCTCACCGGCCACTTTCACCGTCATCTCGTGCCGCACAGCGCGGAATTCTCTACGAGCCTTCTTTGGAAAGACATGATTGACCATCTCCGACTGCACGTCCGCGCGCCGACCGGAGGCCCTCAATATGGCCTCCTGCAAAAATGCGCCTACTTCGCAGTGATCTTCATGGCTCTTCCGTTGACTGTGATCACCGGTCTTGCCATGTCGCCCGCAATAACCGCGGCGTTTCCGTTCCTCTCCAGCATGTTCGGCGGCTTCCAATCCGCCCGCACCATCCATTTCTTTCTCTCGATCTTTCTCGGTCTCTTTCTCCTCGTCCATGTCTTGATGGTCATCAAATCAGGATTCAAACGACAAATGCGCGCCATGACCATTGGCGAATAACATGAAACCGAACAAACTCCTGACTCGTCGCAACGCGCTTATCGCAGGAGCGGCCGTCTTGGGCGGACTCATTCTCCTGCCCAAACGCGTTCTTCAACTCCCTCCCACCTACGGCAACATCCTTCGCATGGGCGACGTTCTTACCTACGGCGCTCATCGCACATTCCTATCCGGCCGCGCCCTTGCAAAGGAATACACTCACAAAGACATTTCCTCCTTCCCCGCCACCGGCACCACCGATCCGGCTAGTCCAGTCGATCCGCAGACGAAACCGAGCGAGCTCTGGAGTCGCTTGCAGCGTGGCGGGTTTGTAGATTGGCGATTGTCGATCGAAGGTCTGGTCGCCCGCCCCGGATACTTTTCCCTCGCCGACCTCAAACGCTTCCCTTCCCGCACCCAAATCACCCGGCATGTTTGCGAAGAAGGCTGGTCAGCCATTGCCGAATGGACCGGCACCCCCTTGAGCCGGGTTCTCGAGTCAGCGGGAATTCTCCCCAACGCTCGCTTCGTGAACTTCCTCTCCTTCGACGGTTGGACAGACGGCGTCGACATGCTCGACGCCCTCCACCCCCAGACCATCCTTGGCTATGGAATGAACGGCCGCGACCTGCCCATTCCTCACGGCGCGCCCGTGCGCTTGCGAGTAGAGACACAGCTAGGCTACCGCAGCATGAAATACCTCCAGCGCATCGTCGTTACCGACAGCCTCGACCTCCTCGAAAAATCAGGTGCCTTCAAGTCCGGCTGGGCCTGGTACGCGGGCATCTAAGCGCCCTCGTTCGATATTTTGATTCCAACTCCAACAAGCCGAACCAGATTGTGACGAACTGGCCGTCTTGGCTCAGGTAGAGATTGAGGCGGCGGAAGTTGCGGTTACCGTCTACACAAGCGTGATTTTGGCGTTCGTAAAATTGCACATTGCCCGGTGGTCGATGATCGGGCAGAAGCACGAAACCGTGCGAAGCTGGATCATTCAGTTGGAGAACCGGAATCCAATCCAGTCTGAATTTCCTGGCGAAGTCTTGCCAGACGCAATTCACGTTCCTCCAGCTCCCGGGCCATCGCCGAAAGGGCAGCCCGATGGACCTCACTGGCGTTGTTAAACTCACCTTTTTTCACTGCGTTCTTAACGAAGCGGTCGAGTTTTGGAGTGAGATTTACATTTTGAGTTGGCATAGGACTATCATGAGCTGATTGGCAATCTTTGTCAATCAACCGAAGTTGTTTGAGTAGCAATGGAACAGAAAACGATGCTCAGGAACTACTGTTTCGGTGTGCCAGTCCGTTTTTTCGCACAATCTGAAACTCGGATTAAATATTGGCGATGACCAGAAGTTCGATGAGGAGTGCCCGGAACGATGGGCCTGCGTTTTACACCGTGCTTATTTATCCACCCACGCCCAATCCCATGGCCATCCTGAAACCCAGAGGGCTTTGGCGTAATTCAGGTTGGGACCGGCGCGTTCGAAGCGACGTTGAATGACCCACTCGGCGTGGCCGTCGCTGAACGCCTGGTTCACGCCTGCCGGAGTATTGCTCACGTCGATTTCACCAAGGACGGGCACGGGGCCTTTGCTGCCGTGGTTGGACGTCCAGGCTTTGCGTGCCGAAAAGACAAGTGTGTGGTCGGCCGAAATCGGGCCGACGGAATCGGTGGAGCGCGTGGGAGAATTCGTGCCGCGGAAGCGGGGATCCGGCTTCGGACCGCTGCCACGCAGGCCGGTCAGGATCATGTAATTGTCGATGTGCAGGAGGCCCTTTTCGTCGAACAGGCGCGGCGGGTCGCGGCGCGAAGGGCAACGCCAGACCGTGGGCAACATTTTCTGCTGCTTGATTTCGGCCTCGAACTGCGCGGCGCTTTTGCGAATGCTTCCGCCTTCCATCCCATAGCTGAGCAGCGTGAGCGCCTGGTCTTTGCTCATGACGTAAAGCGCGTCGAGCTTCCAAGCCGTGGTCTGGTCGGCGGTGGGGAATAGATCGCGGAAATCATCCGCGTACATCAGGAACGCCAGCGCCTGCATCTTCAGATTCGAGAGGCAACCTGTGCGCTTGGCGTTTTCCTTGGCCCGACCGAGCGCGGGCAAGAGCATGCCAGCCAGAATCGCAATGATGGCGATGACCACGAGCAGTTCGATGAGCGTGAAGCCGGCGGAGGAAGGAAGCCGGTTTGATTTTGACAGAGCCTGTTTCCCGAGAGGACGCAGACAACTGGGATTGAAACGAGACGTTTTCATGGGTCGAGCTTTCATAGAACGGGGTGTATTACGGGGGCCGGCGGCAGGCGCAACTCGGCCAACCGTGTGGCGGCAGCGACGTGAACCGCACGGGAAACGACGTTGACGCAGTCGGTGCGTCCATGACTTTGGCGTAAACGTCCCACCTTTCGTCCGGCGCGCGGGCGGATGGGATGCTCAGTTTCAAATCACTCCGGGTCGCCAAAGGTTCGGCGGTTTTCAACAGCCCGCCGTGCGGCGACAATGCCGTGAGCCAGCCCGCGAACGGCGCGCCATTCACCAGCTTGGCTTCGTTTAGGTGGAAGCATTCCACCGCCAGTTCGCAAGCCAGCGGGCTGAAGGTCTCGGCCACTGCGGGCATTCGCAGTTGGTATGCGCCGCGCAGACCTGTGACGCTGTAGAGCGTCATTGGCTGGCTCATGCCTTTGGCGAAAAATACGACTTCGCGCTGGAGCTCGAGCAGCGGTTGCAGGTGGCGCGCGGTGGCTGCGGAAATAAGAATCTCCCGCCCGACGGTAGCGGATTGAATGCGGCTGGCCAGATTCACCTGGCTGCCCACAGCTCCGTATTTGGCGCGCTGGAGCGAACCGATGTTGCCCACGATCACTTCGCCAGTGTTGACGCCGATGCCCATTTCCAGCGGGGGAATATTTAGCTCGCGCAACTGAGCGTTCACGCCGTCCATTGCGAGTTGCATGGCGAGCGCGCAAGCGACGGCCCGCTCGGCGTGGTTTTCGCGGACGACGGGCGCGCCGAAGAGGGCGAGGACCGCGTCGCCGATGAATTCATCGATCACGCCCCGGTAGCGGTCGATGACTTCGGCCATGGCGCCGAGATAAATGTTGAGCACTTCCACGACTCGCTCCGGCGTCAGGCGTTCGGCCAGGCTGGTGAAGCCCCGCAAATCGCTCATCAGAATCGTCACCTCGCGTTTTTGCCCGCCCAGCTCCAGGGCTTTCGGCGAGTTGAGAAGGCTTTCAACGACGTCATCCGTTACGTAGCGCCCGAAGACCTGTTTGATGAACTCGTTGCGCAACTTGAGGTGCTGGCTCGAGCTGGGGCGCTCGATCCCGAAGACGCCGCCGCCATGCGCGAGCACTTCCGGGTCCATCCGCTGACAATGTTGGCGTAGTCCTACATCAACGACGGGATGCGCACCCCGCACCCTGAGGAGCAGCGAT
>JBDTOW010000003.1:0-20852 GCA_039933075.1 Verrucomicrobiota bacterium
CCAGTTGCTCCAGCGCGTGCGCGAGATGGCGCTCGAAGCGTTTTCCAACCAGGATCTGCCCTTCGAGAAACTCGTTGAGAAACTGCGGCCCAAGCGTGATCTCAGTCGCAGCCCCATTTATCAGATCATGTTCGGTGTCGGGTACGCGGGCGACGACGAGGCCAGTCTGCCGGGATTAACCGTGACTCCGCTGAAAGCCCATCGCGGCACGGCCAAATTCGACATGTCGATCGGGATGAGGGAAGCCGGGGACGCGCTAAACGCGGGCTGCGAGTTCTCCACCGACCTGTTTGAACCGGACACCATCAAACGAATGTTCGCTCACCTGGGAGTTTTGATGGAAGGCATCGCCGCAAATCCGGATCAACCGGTGGGCGAGTTACAATTATTGACCGAATCGGAACGACAGCAAGTGATCGCCGAGTGGAACAATACCACGGCGGTTTTCCCTGCTGCGGCATGCATTCATCAGCTAATCGAGACTCAAGTGGAAAGAACTCCGGATGCTGTTGCGGCGGTCTACAACGGTGAAAAACTGACCTACCGAGAACTGAATGCAAGGGCCAATCAACTGGCGCACCACCTGCGCAGGCGCGGTATTGGTCCAGAGGCAATCGTCGGGATTTGCCTCGACCGGTCGCTGGAATTGGCGGTTGGCCTCTTAGCAATTCTCAAAACCGGTGCCGCGTATTTGCCGTTGGATCCAGCTTACCCGAAAGATCGTCTCAAGTACATGCTCCAAGACACCCGGACAACGGTAGTGTTGACGCAGGAGCATTTCCGGGACTCTTTGATTCTGAGCGGAGTGACTCCGATCTGTCTGGACAACGACCAGACCGAGCTGAGCAAGGAATCACAGCAAGACCCTGACGCGGAAACAAACTCCCTGAATCCGGCTTATGTCATGTATACATCCGGGTCTACGGGCGCGCCAAAGGGCGTTCTCGTCACCCACCGAGGAGTGGTAAATCATAACCTTGCGGCGGTGAAGCTTTATGGGCTTGAACCAGAGGATCGAGTGCTACAGTTTGCATCGATTAGTTTTGATATCGCAGTCGAGGAGCTTTTTCCAAGTTGGATGATCGGGGCAACAGTTGTTTTTCGAACCGAAGACGTGGCCCTTTCAGGCAAACAATTCCTGCGCTGGATCGAGCAGGAGGGAATATCCGTAATGGATTTGCCAACTGCCTATTGGCACGAGTGGGTTCAGCAGATTTCGCGTTTGGAAGAAGTGCTGCCTCAGTCACTGCGGGTGGTAATCGTTGGTGGAGAGAAAGCTCAATCCGGTGTGTTCTCGACATGGCTCGAGGTTGGTGGAGATCGGGTGCGATGGTTCAATACTTACGGTCCCACCGAAACCACCGTAATCGCTACGGCCTACTCGCCCAAGGTCAATCTTGAATCTCAAAGCGAATCGGGAGATTTGCCGATAGGCCGGCCCATTTCGAACACCCAGGTTTACTTGTTGGACGCTTATCTACAACCCGTCCCCACGAGTGTTGCGGGAGAACTTTACATCGCCGGAGAAGGATTGGCTCGGGGATATCTGAACCGGCCCGACTCCACCGCTGAAAAGTTTTTGCCGAACCCATTCAGCGTTGAACCGGGACGGCTGATGTACAAATCCGGGGACATGGCTCGCTACCGCCCCGACGGCGAGATCGAGTTCTTGGGGCGTTCCGATGATCAAGTCAAGATACGGGGTTTCCGCGTGGAAGCGGGTGAAGTGGAAGCCGCGATGCGGAAGCACCAAAATGTGCAGCAAGTTTTGGTGGTCACCGACGAGCTCAAACCTGGCGAAAAGCGACTACTGGCATACGTGGTGTTTAAGGAGGAGCACGAGGAAGCACTTAACGACCTCCGCAGCTCCTTGAAAGTACAACTTCCTGCCTACATGGTGCCCGCTGAGATCATCGCGATCTCTGCGATGCCTCTAACACCGAACGGAAAGGTAGATCGGCAGTTGCTGCCGGCTCCAGATGCAGCGCGAAGCGAGTCCGCAGAAACGGTGGAAGTTCCTCATGATTTACTTGAGCAGCAGTTGAAGCAGATCTTCGAGCGAGTACTCGGCGTGAATCCGGTAGGGGTCGCCGACAGTTTTTTCGAACTGGGTGGCCACTCATTGCTGGCGGTCCGTTTAATTGAGCAGATCGAAAAAGTGGTTGGCAAACCGATCCCCCTGGCAACTCTTATTCAGGCACCCACAGTCGAGCAACTGGCGCGTATGTTGCGTCAGGACGGATGGATTCCGCCTTGGAGGTCGATTGTTCCGATTCAGCCCGGCGGCTCGAAGCCCCCGATCTTCTTCGCTCACGGCGTGGGGGGTAATGTTCTTAACTTTCAAGCTCTCGCACGGCATTTGGGGCCCGATCAGCCGGTTTATGGATTACAGTCCCGCGGGCTGGACGGCAAAGAGCTGCCTTTCATCAGAGTCGAAGATATGGCTGCCCATTACATTGGGCAGATCCGTTTTGTCCAGCCGGAGGGTCCATATTACTTGGGAGGCATGTCTTTTGGCGGAATGGTGGCCTACGAAATGGCCCAGCAACTTACCCGGCAAGGTCAGAAGGTTTCCCTTCTGGTGATGCTGGATGTGGCTGGATGGGGATACAAGAAGACAATGCGCCGAGTCGAACTGCTAACACTGACGCTTGAGGTTTGGATCCGCAGAATCAGGATCCATCTGGTCGACCTGATCACAATGTCGGGGACGGAAAGGTCTGAGTATGTGCGCGCAAAGCAAAAGACCATCAAACGGAGGATCAAGAGCCGACGGTGGCAAAATGCGTATGCTAAAGAACTTAATGAAGGCGGAATTTTAACCCCGGCGCTCCGGAGTGTAAAGGAGGCCAATTTTCTGGCGGGAAAGACCTACTGCGCGAAGCCCTACCTGGGTCATTTGACGGTGTTCCAGGCTACGGACAAATACCTGTTACACTCACTCGACACCAAATCCACCTGGAAACACTTGGCCTTGGGTGGAATCAGTGTTTATGACGTTCCTGGTGGACACCTCACGATGCTTGACGAACCGAACGTCCAAGTAGTCGCGCAGCAACTCAAGACTCGTTTAGCCAATGCAGGCGGATCGACTACTCCTGATGGTGCACACCCGAATTTCAAAGATCAACCGGTCAAGGCTTGTCTGGCGAATGCCGCATGCTCTGCGCTGTGGTGCATTTTCCAATCGGTAGTTTAATCGGACCAGCGGAACTCAAAGAAACTCACTGCGGTGGACAGTCCTGTGACCCCTGTTCCGCCCGGGTGTCCATCAAACAAGGCAGGCCCAGCCCCGTATTTTCCATCCTCTGTGTGCGTTAATAATTCGACAGGATTCAGTCGCGATGTTAATCTACTTTCAGTTTACGCCATGATGAAATATCCCTTTTTCCGTTTTCGCAAGTGCTTCGACATCAGTGCTGATGCCGTTTTGGACCCTGTTGCATCTAGGTGCGCAAAGCGAGTCAAAATCTGGGGGAGTTTTCTCCTGATTATTGCCGCTTATTTCTCTTCCCTTAGTTTGTTCGGGCAAACTCTGCGGCCTCCTGAGTATGCTTTCACGACAACCCAGGCCTTTAGCCGCGGGATCGACCGTCGTTATTATGAGGGTAACTGGAGTCAACTTCCGGACTTTAACGCCCTCCCGCCCCTGAAGACCCAATTCTCGGACGGTTTTGATTTGATCCGCTACAATAGCGGTTTCAATTTCGGCTACTATATGACGGGTTTCATCGACGTAAAAAACGATGGGACTTATACCTTTTATACCAGCTCTAGTGATGGCAGCAGGTTGTATATTGGAAACACGCTTGTTGTAGACAATGACGGCTTGCATGCAATGCAGGAACGTTCCGGTTCTATCGGCTTGCAGGCCGGCAAGCATGCTATCACGGTTACTTATTTTCACAGTACTGGCCCATTCGAACCACTTGAAGTCCGCTGGCAAGGTCCCAATCTGGGCAAACAAATCATGTTGACCGGCGGCAGCGGCACTGTCGTCTCCCGGATTGACGAGGGTGTCACCCACTCTCGTGTCAACACTTATATCCAAATCGACGCACAAGTTAATCAATCTCCGCCGCAAATTACCTTGAGTTGGACCGCTGATCCCGTTTGCAATTCCACCGGCTTTACGGTGTATCGCAAAGGATCCGGCGCCACATCCTGGGGCAATCCGCTGGCCACGCTGGACGCCACCACATTCAGTTACACCGACAGCTCCGTGGCGGTGGGAACCGGGTACGAGTATAAGGTGGAGGCCTCGTGTTCAGCGGTCGACTTCGCCGGGGCCAACGGGCTCATTTATGCCGGCATCGAATTGCCTTTGATGGAAAGCCGGGGCAAAGTTATCCTGCTTGTCGACAACTTGTTTTCAGCTAACCTTGCACCTGACCTGAGCCGTTTGGAACAGGACTTGGTCGGCGATGGTTGGACGGTGTTGCGGCATGACGTTTCCCGGACGGACAGTGTGCCCAACATCAAATCGATAATTGAGGCCGATTACAGTGCTGACCCGGCGAACGTCAAAGCCCTTTTTCTCTTTGGGCATGTTCCCATCCCGTATTCGGGGTTCTACCGGCCCGGGCATAACAATAGCACTCAGGGCGCTTGGGCCAGTGACACGTTTTATGGCAACTTTACCGGGCCTTGGACTGATTCTCGTGTGGACACTCGCACTGAAATCGCCAACGAGTCGTCCGTTCCCCTCAATAAAGCGATCGCCAACATTCCGGGGGACGGCAAGTATGATCAAACTTTTCTCCCGTCTGATGTGGCGCTCCAGATCGGCCGAGTGGACTTTTGGAAAATCACGGCCTTTGCACCCAAAACCGAAGAAGACCTGCTGCGTCAATACCTCAACAAGGACCACAATTTCCGTCACGTGATGATGTCTCTCCCGCAGCGCCGAGGCTACATGCAAAACAACGGAAACCTACCCTTGATTGACGGCTACAACCTTTACTCTGCGTGCTTCGGCCGGGCCAACATCGATTTCTACGATGGCAGTCGTTTCACTTGGAGCAAGCTAGATCATCTGTGCGCCATGAGTTTGCCGCCACCGAACTTTGCGGGCGCTGATTACAAGGCGGTGTTCATTATGACAATTATCAGTGGCGTAGCACAATGGGATGTGCCCGACGCCACTTCAGTGGGGGCTGGGCGTGATGTTTACTCCATGCAAGAGGCGCTGGGAATGCCCACCTACAGCCTGACCAGCGCAGCCACCCTCTACTGGGGCTGGTACCTTCACCACATGGCGCTGGGTGAGACCATCGGATATGGAGTGCGGCTGAGTCAGAATAACACCGGCTTATATCCAATGACCGCGCAAGCCGGAGATGTGGCAATGGAAATGATGGGAGATCCGACGTTACGGCTCCATCCAGTTGTTCCACCTGCCGGACTCATCGCCAATGTTTCAAATGGCAATGTCAACCTGAGTTGGGGCGCCTCTACTGATACCAGTATCCAAGGCTACCATGTTTACCGGACCGCCAGCCCGAAAGGCCCATTCTCGCGAGTTAACAGCGTCCTGCTCCAAACAACCAGTTATACGGATTCGGGTTTAGGCAGTGGGACATACATTTACCTGGTGCGAGCCGTCAAGCTGGAGAATTCCGGCAGCGGAAGCTATTTTAATCCCAGCCAAGGGATTATTCTCAGCGCCAGCGTCACTAGCAGCGGTAATAATCTCCCGCCGTCGGTCAGCCTGACCAGCCCGGCTGCGAATGCGGCCTTTACTGCCCCCGCGACCATCACTCTCAGCGCCACGGCCGGTGACAGCGATGGTAGCGTAAGCCAGGTCGAATTCTTTAACGGAACGACCTTGCTGGGCACGGCCAACACCAGCCCCTACACATTCGACTGGATTGGCGTACCGCCGGGAAATTACATCCTGACCGCCAAGGCAACGGACAGCGCAAATGCAACCGCAGTTTCTTCCGCCGTCAGTGTCACCGTCAACCCGCTGTTAAACTCCGCGCCAATCGTATTCCTCACCAGCCCGACTCAGAATGCGGTATTTACCGCCCCCGCCAGCATTATCCTCAGCGCCGTGGCGATTGACACCGATGGCACCGTGAGCAAAGTCGAATTCTTCGATGGAGCGACGTTGCTGGGCAAAGTCAACGCCAGCCCTTACACTTTCGACTGGACCGGGGTGCCTCCGGGAAAATATCTAATAACGGCAAAAGCGACTGATGATGCCAATGCAAGCACCACATCGCTTCCCGTCAGCATCAAGGTCGACTCGACAGCGACCCTGACGATTTCGTTTGCCGGGGGCGAGATCGTCATTTCATGGACAGGACCTGGAACATTGGAATTTGCCGATGGTCTGCCGGGTCCTTGGTTTCCGGTGGCCAGCCCAGCTAATCCGTATTCGGAGGCAATTAGCGGGGTGGAGAGATTCTATCGACTCCGTTGACAGATTCACTCGGGTAATCTGGGATCGGATACTCGGCGCACAGCTTTTGCACATCAAGGCGGACGGATCTTTTCACCGTGTCGGGTAATTCATATTCGGTCTTTCCCAGGATTTTGAGGGAACCAAGGACTCTATGAATCAGGTCCGCACAGAGAGGCATTTCTTCGGCCGTCAAACCGCGGAGAGCGAGGCTGTTTGTGCCTAACCGCAAGCCGCTCGTGATAAGCGCCGAATGCTTGTCACCCGGAATTCTATTTTTGTTCACAATGATGCGGCACTCTTCCAAAGCGCGTTCCGCGATCACGCCGGTGACTCCTTTTGCAAGTACATCAATCATAACGAGATGATTGTCGGAGCCTCCAGTAAGGACTCGATAATCTTTCTCCATGAAGCATTGAGCCAGGCGCCGGGCGCTAGTCACGATTCGATGAGCGAGCAGCTTAAACTCAGGGGTACAAACATTGGCTAACGCCCTCGCCTTGGACGCGATGGTCCCCAAGCTGGGTGTTCCCTGGAAAAATGGAAAGACTGCTTTCTGTAGCATCTCAGCGAGCGTTTGCTTGCCATCTGGTGAGCGTTGATCACAGTCGCGCCCCATCAGGATTAAGCCGCCCCGGGGTCCATTAAGCTGCTTATAAGTGCTCGTCGTCGTGAAATGGGCATGATTGATCGGACTAGGATGTTCGCCGGCAACAACCAACCCCGCGATATGTGAAATGTCAGCAAGCATAAAAGCATTAACACCATCGGCAATTGCCCGAAACCGTTGAAAGTCGATAATCCGGGGGTAAGAACTGGCACCGGTAATGATCAATTTCGGTCTGTGTTCGGCGGCAAGACGAGTAACCTGCTCGTAATCGATGAACCCTTGCGCATCGAGCCCATAACCGATCGCCCGAAAATAATTTCCCGTGATTGAAGATGTCGACCCATGCGTAAGATGTCCACCACACTCCATTCCCAGTCCCAGAATCGTGTCGCCCGGCTTCAGGAGAGCGAACATGACGATCTCATTAGCCGAACTTCCGGAATGGGGTTGGACGTTGGCATACCCAGCCTGAAAAGCAATCTTCGCGCGTTCGATAGCCAAGCGCTCCATACGATCGACAAACTCGCATCCGGCATGGAATCGAGTCCCAGGATAACCTTCGGTGGTTACATTGTTCGTCACCGTGCCTTCGCAAGCCAGGACGGAAGGGTCGGCACCACTCGAAGCTGCTACCATCATCAGCGTATTCACTTGGCGGTGATGTTCTTGCTCCAGAAGATCATAGAGCTCCGGATCCCTTTCGCTTAACATCTTAAGCCCGCGCAGAGCAAATTCTGGAAGGACCGTTTTAGTTGCCATAATCTTTTTGACTGGATTCAAAACATGCATAGGACGCGATTTGCCACAAGTTAAAATGAAAACCACCAGGTTCGCAACGATTCCTGGCGAATGTCACTCGCCGAACCTTATGATAATAACCGAGTGTATCGAGATTATCGGTTGAACAACGAATACTTCTTAACTTCCAAGGCTGGCATCATTTTTTGGATGCCTGTGGGTTACGAGCACCAAGTGCGACAAACCGGAACTTACGGTCAGGCGCTAGACGCGAGCTTGGGTTGCGCGCACCGCCCCTCGCACCGGCGTGAAAAAAACTCCCATTCACGCTCAACCCGGTAATGCTCGAAACCGGAAATTTTAGAAACCTGCAGTGTGGCAAACGACTGGTCTCTCTGTTCTGCGAAAGCTTCAGAATCAATCGACTGCAAACGAATCGGCACTTATCCCAGCAGGGCTAACAGTCGTTTGCGTTCGTTCCAGCCAACAAATCCAAGCAGCAAAGCTCCGACGAGTTCGGGATTCAGTTCTGGTATCGGACGCAGGTTGAGTTGAACATTCGCTGAAAGGGCTGGAAGTGTTGCCAATAACCAATAAGGTTTGCTTAAAGCCAGTTGAGTCGCCTTGTGAGTGGAGTTGTTCCTCAGCGGGATATTTCCTGCTGATAAATCATTAACAATGGTGAAAATACCGACGAAACCAAGCACGATTGCCACAAGGCACTTCTTAACAGTCATAAGACCCGTTGCTTCTTTCCTGAATGCCCTGTGTAACTCTGTGTATATAAGACAGGCAAACCTGACCTAAGTCAAGACATTAACTTGCCTTGGAAAAGGGAATCGCTACCCTTTTCGGTTTGTGAGCAAGGCGTTCACTCGCGAATCGGATGATGCCCCTGAGTTGGAAGCCCTACCGCGGCAACCGTCGCCGTTGCCGCCGGGGGCAAAGAACTATCTAACACAAGAGGGCGCGGCGCGATTGCGCGAAGAACTAAATCGTCTGATCGAGGTGGACCGCATCCGGGTCGCAGCCTCACCGCGCAATGTCGACGCCAAGCGGCAGCTTCAGATGGTGGACCAACGGATCAGTCAACTGCAGCAGAGCCTGCGATCCGCGGTGGTGGTGTCGCCGCCCATCGCGCCTGAGGACCGGCTCAGGTTTGGAGCCACCGTCACCGTTAGGGAACGTGGCGGCGCCGAATCGCGCTATCGCATCGTGGGGGTTGAGGAAACCGAGCTTGACAGGGGCTGGATAAGCTGGGTTTCACCCCTCGCCAAGGCGCTGCTCAATGCGCGGCTTGGGCAGCATGTCCGTTTCAAGGTACCTTCTGGCGAGGAGGAACTGGAAATTACGGGGATTGCGTATGAATAAGAATATTCATTTACTCGGATCTAGTATAGTAAGCTTTTACCCTGTAACTCCGCCGAATGGTTTTTCCATCGTCAGTCTGATAAATAGAAAGGCTTCCTTCATCGAATCCAGATTTTTTCTTGATACATCTTAGCACGGGGGCTTTAGCATCAAACGGAGCGGTTTCGCGCGTAGTCTTGTCCCGGTATAGCACAGTCTTCGTCTGAGTCTCGTCAGCGTCTTGCGTATAGATCCATTCCGCTCTGCCAATTGGTTTGTCCTCTTTGCACATCTCAACCACTTCCACTTCAAATCGCTCTACTTTGGGGTAATGCTCCTTCAAGAAATCTTTGATTTTCATAGGTTATGAAATTCTATTCCACAAACGGACAACATTTCAATGCTGAATCGAGCATTCAGCATACACAACTCCTCCGATGGAAGATCGAGCGCATGGGGTGTTCACCCCATAGACGGATTGAAGCGTGCGGCAGATAATAGCATCAATGGCTCGCCGAAGAATGCCAACGAGGGCTCAAGCATTCCGGAATGCGCGGCATCAATCGCTGCTGCCTTGATGGCGGTGCGTGAATTCGGCAAACATCATGAACCGCAATTTGATCGCGTTTTCGCCACGATATCAAGCGCTGTTGCGACAACATCTAAAGCAGAGCCCGAAGTCGGACATGCGAGAGGCGCAAGAACTGGGACGCCAGGCTGTGGCGGCCGGATTGGAGACGTTGGACCTGGCCAGGATTCACGAGCTCGCACTCGCGGCACTGATGCTGCCAAGTTACTCCGCCAGCGGCAGAGACCGTATGACGAAGCGGGCGCAGATTTTTTTTGCCAAGGTCATCACGCCGATCGAAAAAACTCATCGAACTGCCCAGAAGGCCAGCATCCATTTAAGTCAACTGAACGAGACGCTCAACCAGCGCACCGTTGCGTTGGCGGCGGCGAACCGGCAGTTGAAACATGCAATCGTCACGCGCCGCGCGTTGGAGGCGACCTTCAAGAATGGCGAGCAACAGTACGGCCATTTGTTGAAGCGGTCGCGTCAAGTGGAGGAACAGTTGCGGCATTTGACGCACCAGCTTCTCTCGGCGCAAGAGGAAGAGCGAGAGGAGACCAGCCGCGAGCTTCGTGATGAAATTGCCCAGACCTTGCTGGCAATTGATGTCCGGCTCGTGGAGTTGAAAAAGGAGGCCCCGCTCAACACAAAGGATCTCGAAAAAGAGCTGGCCAGCTTCAACGGATCGCGGACGCGGAAAACCGGCTGAGAGCTTTGCGCGGTTGGTTTGAGAGTCCGGAATACATTATGATGAAAGCTAAGTTGATCAACTTGTCGCAACGATATCAGGAGGCATTGCTAAACCACCTCAAGCAAGAGTCTCTGGCGAATCTGCAGCCAGCGAATCGACTTGGACGCGAGGCCATGGTTATGGGGCTGGAGACGTTGGACCTGGCCAGAATTCACCAGCAAGCGTTGACTATGTTGGTGTTGCCGAACTACTCATCCGGCAACAAAGATGGGATGATCAAGCGGGCGGAGATTTTTTTTGTTGAAGCCATCACACCAATTGAAGAAACTCATCGCTCCGCGATGGAATCCAACGTCCATGTGATCCGACTCAACAAGACGTTGCGGCGCCGCAGCGCGGAATTGGCCGCCTCGAATCAGGAATTGAAACGGGAAATCGCCCAGCGCAAGGGTGTGGAAGATTCCCTTCGAAAGAGCGAGCGGCATTACAGTCTGCTGTTGAAGCAATCACGTATCCTTCAGGAACAATTGCGGCAGCTTTCCCGCCAGATCCTATCTGTCCAGGAGGATGAACGAAGGAGGATCAGCCGCGAACTGCATGATGTAATCGCCCAAACCTTAACGGGAATCAATGTTCAACTGGCGGCTCTGAAAACGGAGGCCGCGGTTAACACCGAAGGTCTCGATCGAAAAATTGCCAGCACGCAACGGCTGGTGGAAAAATCCGTCGATATCGTGCATCAGTTTGCCCGGGAATTGCGCCCGGCGCTGTTGGACGATCTCGGGCTGATTCCCGCGCTCCATTCCTATCTCAAAGATTTTACGAAACGGACCGGCATCCACATTCGCCTCACAACCTTTACTCCTGACAAGATTCAACAACTAAGCAACGCCAAACGAACGGTGCTCTATCGCGTTGCCCAAGCCGCGCTCACCAATATCGACCAGCATGCGCAAGCCGACCGGGTTGCGGTGAACTTCGAAAAACTCCGGGGCGGCGTTCGCATGGAAATACACGACAACGGCAGATCCTTTGATGTGGAACGCGTGTTGTACGCCAAACGGAACAAACGATTGGGGCTGCTCGGCATGAGGGAGCGGGTGGAAATGGTTGGCGGCACTTTTGGCGTCGAATCCACCCTGGGCAACGGTACCAACATCCGAGTGGAGATTCCGCACGATACCGGGAAGGGTAAGAAAAAACCGGTAAAAAGGTCTGGCAAGGCCATCCTGGCGCGTCCATGAAACGAATCACCGTGCTGCTGGCTGAAGACCACGAGATCGTCCGAGAGGGACTTCGGGCGCTATTGGAGCACGAAAGCGACATTAAGATAATCGGTGAGGCTCAGAACGGCCGCCAAGCGGTGAAATTGACCCGCAAACTTCGTCCTGACGTGGTGGTCATGGATATCGGGATGCCGCTGCTAAACGGGTTGGAGGCTACCCGTCAAATTCTCCAAACGCTACCCGCTATCAAGGTGCTGATTCTCTCCGCCCACAGTGATGACGCGTACATCGAGCAAATTATCGCGCTCGGGGCCGCCGGATACTTGATCAAACAAACCTCCCACGACGTTCTTTCCCGCGCGATTCGGGAGGTTCAACAAGGAAGAACATTTTTCAGTTCCGCCATTTCCAAGCGCCTCGACCCCCATCAAAAGAAGTCAACCGATCGAATCGGACTGCTCAAGAAGAAGGACGAACGCTTGAGTTCGCGCGAGATCGAGGTGCTTCAACTGGTTGCCGAAGGCAACGTCAACAAAGAAACCGCGTCGGAACTTGGCATCAGCATTAAGACGGTGGAAAAACACCGGCAGAATCTCATGAAGAAGCTCGACATCCACGACACCGCCGGTCTCACTCGCTACGCCATCTCCACGGGAATCATCGAAAGCAGTGTCCAGTTGAGAATCGTCTAGGTGACAAGCAAGTCTCGATACGTTTTAAAACCTCAGAGAGACCTGAACGCTCTGTCCAGAAACATTTGGCGGGGTAAACACCCCATAGCCCTCGAACCTCTTTTGGTTTATTTTGAGATCATGAAAAAACAAAAAGCTGCTTGGAATCATACGCCCTAAATGTCCGTGATTTCTCTGTCGATAAACAGATCGCGGCCGGAGCGAGTAAGACGTGAATTATGAATAATAATAATCCGAATTCGAGCCAGGGCAAAACCCAGGCAGACACCTCGGGTTGGAAGGAGATGGTAGCCCGATTCCAGAAGCCCGCCGTCTGGCGCAGCGTTTGGCAGGTCGTTAACTCGCTCCTTCCTTATGCGCTGCTCTGGTATCTGGCTTATCTCAGTCTGGCGGTCTCCTGGTGGCTCACCATGCCGCTAGCGCTCCTGGCAGGCGGGTTTCTGGTGCGAGTGTTCATCATTCACCACGACTGCGGGCACGGATCTTTTTTCAAATTCCGGACTGCCAATGACATTTTAGGGTTCATCACCGGCGTGCTGACTTTCACCCCCTACTACCAATGGCGAGGGGAACATGCACTCCACCATTCGACCGCAGGCGACCTGGATCGGCGTGGCACTGGCGACGTGTGGACGTTGACGGTCGAGGAATACCTGGCGTCGTCTCGCTGGAATCGGTTTCTGTACCGGCTTGCGCGCAACCCGGTCGTGCTTTTCGTCCTTTCGCCGCTTTTCCTGTTTGTGGTCAAACATCGGTTCGTCTCACCGCAGTCCACCAGGCGAGAGCGTCACTCGGTCTATTGGACGAATCTCGCAGTTTTGGCGCTCGCCGCCGGGCTGAGCTGGATTTTCGGGATCAAGGCCTACCTGGTGATTCAGTTGACGGCAATGATGGTGGCCGGTTCGGCAGGCGTATGGCTGTTTTACGTGCAGCATCAATTTGAAGGTGTTTACTGGGAACGCCGCGGCGAGTGGGATTACACCGCGGCAGCGCTGCAAGGCAGTTCATTCTACAAACTGCCCAAGGTCCTGCAATGGTTCTCGGGCAACATTGGATTTCATCACATTCATCATCTGAGCTCGCGCATACCCAATTATAACCTGGAGAAATGCCACGATGCCAATCCGCTGTTTCAGAGCGTGAAGCCCGTCACCCTGTTCCGCAGCTTCAAATCATTCACTTTCCGTCTCTGGGATGAACCGCGCAAGCAACTGGTTGGTTACCGGCACCTCAGAACCCTTCGGAGACAGCAGAGACAAGATACCCGGAGTTGACGCTGGCAGGCGGTATCGCTGACCCGAGAGGAGTTTTCACCGATCGTTTGCATGGAGCCCGGCTATAGGTCTGGCGGAACTCCAGTTCAAAAATTGCCAACCCATAAAGCGATTGAAGTGCCTTATCTTTCGATTACCTGGTTGTTTGAATTTGTGAAAGTATTCGTCTTCAAATTCTGCCAATAAAGACTTGCTTCCAATCTTCCCCGTAACTCGTAGTCGATGATGTCCTCCTTGCTCAGGTCCCCTATGCCCGGAAATCCCGGCTTCCAGGCGGCTTCCACGAATTTCCAGCCCAGAGCTTCGTGACCGCTATAAATCAGTGCGAGAGCATTGGTCCAAAGTGCCTCCGGTGGCCAACCGGATTCCCAGTTCCATTCGGGACTTGCTCTTATCTGCACCGCCCTGGCATCGAGCTCTTCCGGCCCTGGAGCGGGCTTGAACATCAAATCTTTCGCTGCGACGTATTTATCATTTCGCCAGCGCAAAATTACTTCCGGTATCGGCTCGCCATCAATACAAATGGGCCAATGGTAAAATGCATTGTCTGAAGCAATGACTTCGGGAATGCCATCACCGTCCAAATCCTGTAGTTTAGGATAGGTTCCCAATGATTCAACGTCAGCAATCAGTCGAAATTGCTGACCACATTCGAACACGAATAGCGAACCGCCGCCTTGTCTGCCCAACTGATCGGTCACGGCGATTTTTAGCACGCCATTACCTGTGATGTCACGACCGACTACCCCACCTCCGCATTCAAACTCTGCAATCCCAAAATTGAAGCCATATTGCGAGTGAACGCGCCGTCGGCGCTTCAGAATCTCGAACCCAGCGATAGGTCTATTGCCATGAATGCGCTCGCAGACGGACGCAAGAGTTGACGGTAACAATCTGGCGAAAATCTTTTCAAAAGGATCCTCTTCAGTGTGCCGGTAGATTTTTAATTGGTAATCCCCGAAATGTTTTTCCAATACTAACTCCCCTGGAGGTGTGAAGGCGGCTCTGCTTGGCGCAGCGATTAGCCACGCAATCCCGCCCATCACGGCGAGTAACAATGCCGCCAGCCAAATTCGGTGTCGTTGACCCATACAGACTTCTGCCAGCGATGGCGATGGTCTGACCATAGTGGGAAAAGCGGTCTGCGATGGCCGCGAACAGCCAGGATTTCGCCGCACTCGAAGGCACCACCGAATCTATTCTTCGCTGCTGCCCAATCGGGCAAGAACGCTGAAATCCTCCAACGTGGTCGTGTCGCCCTTGATTTCGTTACCCGCGGCAACCTGTTTGAGGAGACGGCGCATGATTTTTCCGGACCGGGTTTTGGGCAGCGCTTCGGCAAAGCGGATATCGTCCGGTTTCGCGACCGGGCCGATTTCTTTGGCGACGTGATCGCGCAGCTCGCGACGCAGTTCGGGAGTCGCGTGCACTCCGCCTTTCAGGGTGACGAACGCGACCAGCGCCTGGCCTTTCAGATCATCCGGCCGCCCAACAACCGCCGCCTCAGCCACTTTCTGATTGCTGACCAGCGCGCTTTCCACCTCCGCCGTTCCGATGCGATGACCCGCCACGTTAAGCACGTCATCGATGCGGCCAACGATCCAGAAGTAACCATCTTTGTCCTGCCGGCAGCCATCGCCGGTGAAATAACTTCCTTTGACCTCGCTCCAATAAATCTCTTTGTATCGTTGCGGATCGCCCCAGATTCCGCGCAACATGCTGGGCCAGGGTTTGCGGAGGACGAGTTTGCCCCCCATATTTTTCGGCACGGGATTGCCTTGGTCATCGACCACTTCCGGCAGCACGCCAAAAAACGGCAGCGTCGCAGTCCCCGGCTTGGTCGGGATTGCGCCCGGCAACGGAGTGATCATGATCGCGCCGGTCTCGGTCTGCCACCAGGTGTCAACGATGGGACAGCGTTTTCCACCGATGACTTCGTGGTACCAGATCCAGGCTTCCGGATTGATCGGTTCACCCACTGTGCCGAGCAGCCGAAGCGAGCTCAAATCGTGTTTCCCAGGCCATTCCTTGCCCCACTTCATGAACGCACGAATCGCCGTGGGCGCGGTGTAAAGAATGGTTACACCGTATTTTTCGACGATGCGCCAGAAGCGATCCGGCTCCGGCTCGTCGTTCCGTTCGCCAGCGGGCCGTAAACGACGTAGCTATGGCCGGTCACCCACCCAACATCCGCCGTGCACCAGAAAAGATCGGTCTCGTGAAGATCGAAGACGTATTTGGTCGTAACTTTGGCGCCGAGCAAGTAACCGGCGGTCGTGTGCAGAATTCCTTTTGGCTTGCCGGTCGATCCGCTGGTGTAGAGGATGAAAAGAGGCGCTTCGCTATCCATTTTTTCGGCAGCGCATTGCGCGTTGACATATTCGAGCTCGCGATGCCACCAGACATCCCGGCCTTCCTCGATGTGAATGTCATTGCCAGCACGGCGCAGGACAATGACTTTGCCGACGGTTTTGGCGAGCAAGTTTCCCTCGGCGTCTTTCAGCGTGAGCGCTTCATCGACGTTTTTCTTGAGTTGCACGACGGAACCGCGGCGAAAACCGCCGTCCGCGGTGATGACCAGCCTGGCCTGGCAATCAAAGATTCGGTCCGCTACGGATTGAGCGCTGAAACCTCCGAACACAACTGAGTGGACCGCGCCGATTCGCGCGCAGGCCAGCATGGCAATGGCCGCCTCCGGCACCATGGGCAGATAAATGATCACACGGTCCCCTTTCCTGAGGCCGTTCCGCTTCAGCACGTTGGCAAACAGGCAAACCTCGCGGTGAAGTTGTTTGTAAGTGAGGACCCGTTCCTCGCCCGGCTTTCCGGCTGAAGCTGGCTCACCCTCCCAAATGAGAGCCGCTTTGTTGGCAGTGGGAGTGTCGAGGTGCCGATCAAGGCAGTTATAACTCACGTTGAGCCGGCCACCCACAAACCATTTGGCGAATGGCAACTTCCATTGCAGGACTTTCTTCCAGGACTTAAACCAGATCAACTCGTTCTTCGCCTGCTTCGCCCAAAACTTTTCCGGCGCCTTAATCGATTCGTTGTAGAGTTTGCAATACTGCGACAGCGACTTGATGTGCGCGCGGGCCGAAAAGGATTTCGCCGGAGGAAAAACCCTCTCCTCGTGCAGAACGGAGGTGATGTTCGGCCTGGCAGATTTGTTTTCGGTGCTCATAATTCAAATTTGGAAACGGCCGTCATCTTATTGGCCGGACACTTCGCGTCAACTTTGGATTGCGCCCCCGGCGTCTGCTCTTTATTTGGTTCAAGTCGGAGGCGCGCAATTAGAGTGTCAATCCGAAGCGCGGACGGATCCAGAAAATCGTAGCAGCCGATGTGAGGAGGCTCCGATCTCCTCCAACATCAAAGAGTGAACCTCCCTACGCCGCTGTAGTCTGTGCGATTCTTGAATCCATCGTCGAGCGCGGGTTGGCGGGTTGGCGTTCAAGATTTTGTTTGAAAGCGGATTCAATTCGGGAGAATGTTTTTGCCATGTTCCAAAGCAAATTGATTCTCGGCCGTTATTCGCGCGGGACTTCGGTGGCCGGTTGGTTGATGGCGGCGTTGGTCATCGGCCTGGCCGTCACGCGAGTTACTGCGGCTGACCCGCAGCCCAGTGGCGATCGGATTTCTACCGCGAACGGCGATCTGGTTATCCTCCCGATCGACCATGCAACGTTTGTCATGAGTTGGAACGGCAAAACGATCTATGTGGATCCAGTTGGTGGCGGAAAACGGTTCAATAGCTTTGCCCGCCCGGATCTGATCCTGATCACCGACATCCACGGCGACCATTTGGACACCGGGACATTGTCAACGGTCGCGGGTGATAAAACGCTCGTTGTTGCTCCCTCAGCCGTCGCCGAAAAATTGTCGGAGAACCTGCGCAAACAGACGACCGTGCTGGCTAACGGTGAAACAAAGTCGCCCCATGAAATCAAAATAGAAGCGGTCCCGATGTATAATTTGACGCCTGAGCGATTGAAGTTTCACGACAAGGGGCGGGGCAATGGTTACGTGGTCACCCTCGGCGGAAAACGCGTTTATATCAGCGGCGATACCGAGGACATCCCCGAAATGCGCGCGCTCAAGAATATCGATGTCGCGTTCGTCTGCATGAATCTGCCGTACACGATGGACGTGAACCAGGCGGCCAGCGCCGTTCGCGAATTTCGGCCCCGAATCGTTTACCCGTATCATTATCGTGGCAGCGACGTGGAAAAATTCAAGAATCTCGTCGGCAACGATCGCGACGTGGAGGTGCGCCTCCGCAATTGGTACAAAGCGTCGCCTTAGTGGTAGTGATCTTTAGATGGCGAAACTGGTATTCATCGGGGAGAATCTGAAAGGCCGGGTTTACGAGTTAGTGGTGGATCAAACCACCGTGGGTCGTGGCGAACCTAACACTCTCGTGATCCACGACGAGTCAATTTCCACACAACACTGCGAAATTCTCGTCTACGGCCCGGAAGTAATCGTCCGAGACCTGGGCTCAACCAATGGCACCTTCGTCGACGGTTTACGCCTCCACGATCAACAATGCCAGGTCAAGGCCGGACAGATCGTACAGTTTGGGTCGGTGCCGGCGCGTCTGGAAATCGAAGAGCCTTGTTCTACCGATAGGGCCTCCGACGTCACAGCAGTTTACGAACTCTCCCGACTCATGCGCGACCAGCAAAAAGAGAAGAAGAGGCCCAAGCCGACCGAGCCCTCAATGACGCTTGAAGCGGGCGCAAAACCGGGATCACTTGACGACACCGTCAGGTTGTTCCGGCCATTTCAGCCCGAGCCGACAATGGCGCCGCTGGTGCAGGCAAAAGTCGATTTTGGCAAAGGAGCGCCGGCGAAAGGTGTGGTGGTGCTTGTCATTGGGCTTGCGCTGGGCCTGGTTATTCTACTGTGGCTGATGGTGGGGAAAAAATGAATGGGCGCCTGGACGAGTGTGACTCGTTTCGCCGCCGGATTTGGAACCCCAAAACGGATCAACTTACTGGAACAGCTCTCGTTTCCGATGTGCTCCCCAAAGTTCCAGAACCGTCGCAATACTTTGGTGAGGATTATCGTCGGTGGTGTTGACCTGAGGGATTTTATTGTGCGATAGGTAGCCGCGGTATTGTGAGATGGTTTGCGAGATTTCCTATTCGGTCATATCCTGTTTTCGTTCATAAATCTTTCGCGAAGCACCGGCGCAAAGCACGACAAATGCCGGGTTGGGAAACAAATTTACCAAAAGCTTCGTCATACCGCCTGGCAGGACCGCTCTTTCCGGGGTTATGATCTGATCCCACGGAGAGCGGTCGATCACGACCAGGGTAGCTGGATCCGGATGGTTGTAGAGAATGAGTGCCAAGCGGAGATGAAATTCCAAATAATCCAAAACACTGACGATTAGCCAGAGGAGCTTTCTACGGATTGAATGACGAGGGTAACGATCCACACATTGGCGCACTTTCGAGTTGAAATCGAGCCAGCGCGCGTTGAAGAGTCTCCATTGCTTCGGGGAACTCGCCATGGGGTACCATCCTGCATTCGGTTTCCTCCGTTCCACGAGCAAGTGGGATCGGGTTGCTTTCCCGGTCGCATCGGGCCCTGCAAAAAGAACCAGGTTTGGCGCGCCGCGGCAAATGCACCGCAGGTAATTCCATAGGAGTCCAGCCGCTCGATGATGCGTTTGACCTTGGCGAACAGCGCTGAAAATTGAAGACTCAGACAAGAAACTCTCGCGGTGTACCAATGACGATCCATTTCGTCCCATGCTTCCTTGAGGTGTTGCTGATGGTCGGAGAGTTCCGGCAAAGCAATCAATTGTTCCCTTGAAAAGCGCCAGATCCTTCGAATGTAGGGTGAGGCAAAATCATTTCGAAAAGCAAGCCGCAGTAACAGCAAGGCGGCTTCGTAAACCTCGGGCAGGGCATACATACCGTGCCTGACGGCCGCCGTTGATACCAAATGATCGAGTTGATCCCCCACGATTTGCGTTCCTTTAGAACCGATTTCAATTTCGTGTGAAGGTCAAACTTGAGATCCAACCCTTCATGACTCTTCGTCAGAAAAATGTGGGAACCACTGGGCGTCGTCGAAAAACCATTCTCACCCGCGAAGGTTAGAAATCTCGGCGCATCCGCGCTGGATACCATGATAGCTGGATACCATGATATCGAGATTATCCAAGGTATGCTCGTTTTCTTCGGGCATTCGGATAATCGCGTAGTGAATTCCCAAAGCCGACGCTCTCTCCAAAATTTCTTTGTAAGCAGCCAGCGCGCTATTCATATTTGCTGACCAGCTTCAACGACCGTACGCAGCACGCTACACAAGCCATGGATCTGCTAATTGTTGATGATTGATTCCCAGCTTTAGTTCATCGGGAGATTCCCCGACGTTTCCCCGTTGTCACGAATTTGTAACATTTTAATGCGGCGGGCCTTGTGAAATTGCTGAGCTCTTTGAATATTTTGCTGCAGGAAAATGTTTGAAATTGGCGTGACTGAAGCAGTACCTTCCTCCCAAGCCAATTTATGAAACGCATTTTGCTTTTCCTTTTTCCGAGTGTCCTCTCCGCCCTCGCTGCTGGCCCTCCGGTAGCGCATTTTCGTCCGGTGGATGTTGATACCAAAGTGGAAATCGGCTACGGCGTAACCGTCGCTGACGTCGATGGAGATAAGAAACCGGATATTCTGCTGGCCGACAAGAATCTCATCGTCTGGTACAAGAATCCCACTTGGGAGAAGCACGTCGTCGCTGAAAAACTTACCCAACTCGATCACGTTTGCATCGCGGCCGCAGATCTCAACGGCGATGGCAGAGCCGAAGTCGCCGCCGGGGCGGCTTGGAATCCCGGCGACACCATCGGCAGCGGCAGCGTCCATTATTTGATTCCGCCCGGTGATCGGACGGAAAAATGGGAACCCGTGACGCTGCCTCACGAGCCGACGGTCCATCGCATGCGTTGGGTGAAGAATGCGGCGGGCAAATACGACCTGGTGGTCGTGCCGCTCCACGGCCGCGGAAACAAAAACGGCCAGGGCGACGGAGTCAGGATTCTTGCCTATCGGATGCCCGCGGATCCCCGGCAGCCCTGGACGACGGAGGTGATCGACGACACGCTGCACATGACGCACAATTTCCATCCCGTGCAGTGGGATGCCGATCCCGCCGAAGAATTGCTCGTCGCAGGAAAGGAAGGCGTCTTCCTGTTCGATCGCGGACCGGACAAGTGGAAGCGAACCCAACTCGTGGGCAACGAAACGGGTGAAACCGCGTTTACGGGTGCCGGTGAAATTCGCGT
>JBDTOW010000004.1:0-20703 GCA_039933075.1 Verrucomicrobiota bacterium
TGAATTGGTGTATCCGGTTGACTAAGTCGCGAGGTCGCGGCGCGTCTTCTTAAACAAAACGGTTTCGGGATTTTAACCCGGGCGAATCGGAGTGCTGGTCAGTGCTGGTCAAGCGTTTGTGGTATCTTCCTTGTCAACGGGCGAAATCGGGTCAAAAGTGTCGACCTAATCGCACAAGGTTCCTTTATGCGAGAATTGGACGACTACATCGACAAGGTCAAAAGTCTGCCGCCAGCTCCGCGGGTTTTGCCGCAGCTCATAAAACTGCTTGGCCAGCCGGACATCGACAGCACCAAGGTTGTCGAGCTTATCACGTACGACCCGTCCCTCACCGCCACGGTCTTACAGGTTTGTAACAGCGCGTATTTGGGTGCCGCCACGCCTGCGGCAAACCTTGAAGAGGCTGTGTTACGACTTGGGTTTGATAAGGTGTATCAAATCGTGGCGACAGACAGTATCGGGCGAACCATCGCGCCGTCTAAGAAAGGCTATGGAATTGGAGAAGTCGAGCTTTGGAAACATTCCGTCACCGCCGCAGTTGCAGGGCAGTTGATGGCCAAAGACAATGGCGACGATCAAAGCGTTGTGTTTACTGCGGCGTTGCTGCACGATATTGGCAAAATCATTCTCGCGCAGGCCTTGGGGCAAGTTTACAGCAAACTCATTGAGGATGCCGAGGCCAACCAATACTCGCTGATGGAAACAGAGAAACGGTTGCTCGGTGTCAACCATGCAGAGATCGGAGGCCGCCTTCTCGACCGATGGAAATTTCCACCGGATATGGTCGCAGCCGTCTGCTTTCACCATCAACCAGGCGCTGCTGTGCCGTACGAAAAGCTGGCCTCCTACGTTTATCTGGGCAACATGATCGCTCATTTTCTCGGACACGGCTACGGGCACCAGGCATTCGCCTTGCGCGGTCGCGCCGAGTCTCTCACCATTCTCGGGCTTTCCCCGGAGGTGCTTCCCTCGTACATGATACAAACAGTGCAAAGCTTTCAGGCCGTCCAGACTCTGCTTAAGATTCGATCGTAGTTCGTACCAATCAAACGCGGGCGAGCGTCTGCAGCCGGAATTCACAGTGATTGAGCCAGTTTGATTACCATGTGCGTGTGGAAACCGGCGCTACAAACCTCGTGCTGCCGGGCGGCTTCGATTTTCGTGCGATCGTCCAGAAGCGATCTCTTTTTTTGGCTTTTGCCTTTAATTGTTTTGCTGCATCTTCGTTGAATGAGTTCGCTCTTTGACGAGGAAATCGGAAAGCTTGTTCAGCTTGCGCTGGCGGAAGACATTGGCAGCGGGGATGTAACGACGCTGGCTCTCGTGCCGGAGTCGGGGGTGGCTCGAGCGGTCCTCGTGGCGCGCGAGCCCCTGGTTTTCGCGGGGATTGCGCTGGCGGAGGCGGCCTTCCGCCAACTTTGCCCAGCAATTAAGATAGAACGGTCCATTCACGACGGAGAAAGCGCGGACAAGGATAGAAAACTGCTTTCGATTTACGGGCCGGCGCAGGCCATACTCACGGCGGAACGTGTCGCGCTGAATTTTGTTCAGCGCCTTTCCGGGGTGGCAACGCTCACTGCTCAGTTCGTCGAGGCCGTTAAGGGCACGCGAGCAAAAGTTCTCGACACTCGCAAAACGACTCCCGGCTTGCGACGATTGGAAAAATACGCGGTTACATGCGGGGGCGGACAGAACCACCGGTTTGGTTTGTACGACATGGTTTTGATTAAAGACAACCACCTCGTCGCGCTCAGGCACGAACAACCAAACGCTATCGGTGCTGCTGTCCGGAGTGCCCGGGCTAAGTATCCGGAGCTGAAAGTCGAGGTCGAGGTCGATACTTTCGAACAAGTGCAGCAGGCCCTCGAGGCCGGCGCGGACATCCTTCTACTCGACAATATGGAGATCGAAAAGTTGCGAACCGCTGTGTCTTGGCTCAACAATCGGGCCAGGACTGAAGCGAGCGGGGGCGTGACTCTGCAAACGGTTCGCGCGATCGCAGAAACCGGCGTCGATTTCATTTCCATTGGGGCCCTTACGCACTCGGCTCGAGCGGTTGACATTGCTCTGGACTTTGAAGAGTTCTGAAATTCGACACATCATGCCTCCCGCCGGCATTCGATTATCTCTCAAGCCTCGGTGTTCGCACCGAAAACCTCGATGACAATTGACTCCCAGATCTTGTCCGCCTTGCGGGCCGCCGGGGAAAATTCAGTTTCCGGCACGGAACTTTCTCAACTGCTGGGAATCAGCCGCGCTGCAATCTGGGCTCGGATCGAAGAGCTGCGCACGCTGGGTTACGATATCGAGGCGAGTCCGCACCGGGGCTATCGTCTGCGAACCGTTCCGGATTTGTTGCACGCGGATGATTTGCTCTCGCGTCTTGGGAAAACCAGCATTGTCGGTCGCGACATCCGCGTCTTTGAGAAAACGACTTCCACCAACGACGTGGTGGAGAAACTGGCTCGCGACGGAGTCAAGGAAGGCGTTGTCGTCTTTGCCGAATCGCAGACGAAAGGGCGGGGGCGGCTCGGTCGAAAGTGGATATCCCCGTCACGAAAAGGGCTATGGTTCTCGGTGTTATTGCGTCCAGAGCTGCGGCCTCAATCTGCCACGCAGCTTACGATTATGGCCGCGACCTCGCTTGGTCGGGCAATTCGCCGACAAACCAGTCTCGTGCCCGCGATCAAGTGGCCGAACGATGTATTGGTGGGCGGAAAAAAAGTGGCCGGGATTCTCACTGAATTGCAGGGTGAGCTGGATCGAATAAAATTCATCGTCCTGGGGATGGGTGTGGATGTGAACGTGGCGCTGATTGACCTTCCTGCCGAAGTCCGCGATCTTGCCACTTCGCTCAGGATCGAGACCGGCGCTTCACTCTCTCGCGCTGACCTGGCTGTGGCGATTCTGCGCGAAATGGACTATGATTACGCCCGCATTCGCTCCGGCCAATTCGAAGCGTTGGCGGACGAGTGGGAGGAGCAATGCAACACGATTGGCCAGAACGTGGTCATTCGTGTTGGGGAGCGGCAGATTCGCGGATGCGCGGAATCGCTGGATGCGGATGGAGCCCTTTTGCTCCGAACCCAGCACGGTCACTTGGAGCGGATCATTGGCGGAGATGTGACTACTGTGGAGAAGTGAGTTCCGTCTATGGCTTTGCTCGACTTAGGGTCTGAGGTCCGACCCAGCGGGTGTTGTACTTCTTGATCCACCCATTGTCATCCATGATCGGTCGTTCCTCACGACCGTAAACTTGATCGTCCATCCCGTGGAACGGAAACGGTTCCACCGACGAGCCGCGCTCGACATGAAAATCCGCGTCTTTATCCCAGCCGATCGAGAAAAGAAAAAAGTCACGTACCCATCCCGCCGGCTTCACCGGCAGACGTTGAGCGTCGAACTTCAGGGTCAATTCATCGCCTCCGTTGAGCAGTGCTAACGCATTATCCCGTTTGTCAATCAATTCGCCAACGTCGCCGTAACGCGTGCACCAGCCGCTCGGTGTGATGCGCCAATAAGGGGCTTGCCGCACCTGCCCATAAATAGGCGTCAACGGGACGGACCACGGCAGATCGGCAAAGTCGCTGAAACCGCGCCAGTGAAGATCGGTCTTGCCTGCGCTCAACCAGTGGAGATGCGCTTGCTCGGCTACTTCACGTTCGAACAGCGCGATCCGGTCCAAGTGAATCTCGAATGCCGTTGTCAGTCGGAGCCGGTGACTGCGAGGCGGAAGCTTGCCGGACAGATCGACGAGGATTGTCTTGGTTTTTCCGGCGGGTGCCCCGACGACGACGTCAACCACTTTCCATGCGGCCTCATCGGTTTCAACCTCCAACGTCGGAAACGGAAATGGCAAATCCGGATTATGCGAAGCGGCGACATTGGCCATCCCGCCGCCGAAACGCAGCCAGCCGGTTAGAGCGAGAACCAAGGGTCGCTCCACTGCCAGGCCGCCAAAATCCAGTACAACACCGTGTGGTTCTGCCAAGCCACGCAGTTGTGGGACGCGAAGTTTTGCGGGCGACACGACGATTCCATCGTTCTCGGCCAGCGCAGTAGTGACGTCGGCTCCATCGAGCCGCGTCGCGCGTCGCAACGCGTAGCGATGTTTCAACGGAATGATTTCTTTAGGCGGCCACGGTTTGCCCGGAACGAGTTTGCCCGTCGTGTGAACCTCGGTGTCCGGCGGGTGATCCACGGCGACGAGCTTTGCTTCGTCCAGGTAGAGCACTTCCCGAAGTTCCTCTGTGATTTGAAGCTCGAACTGTCCGTGGCGTGGCTTGAATGTGTTTTCGTTTCCGATCCACACGAACTCGGTCGAATCGGCCTCGATAAACCGATCGTCCGTCAAACGCAGCCCGAGCGGGGAGGCGCCGAGAATATCGGTCACGAAACGAAATCGGTTCCCATCCCAAGCGTACAAGTATGGACAGGAGCCGGTCGGCAACACCAGTTCGAAGATGGTCATATTCGAGCGAGAGTCCACTTTGAAATCGACGGTGGGGACCATCAGGTCAAACCAATGCACATTGAGCGAATCGACTTGCTGATGTTGGCCGAGGCCGATCTCGATCGGCAATTGTGTCACGGTGCGGCTTGTCCTCCAGTTGCCCGCGTTAACTTCCAGGCGGATCCCCAGCCCGCTGGCGTTGGAACGGTTCCCCCAAAGGCGAAGCTTCAGTTGTTGATTTGCGTTCCCGCCGTCATTGCGCAAGAATTGCAGTCCTTGGTTTGCAATGCTGAGCAACAAATCTGTATCACCATCCTGATCGAGGTCAGCGGTTATCATTGAATCGACGCGGCCTTTGACCCGCTTGTCGAGGCCGAGATCACGAGTCACTTCACGAAAGCCTTCGCGACCGATGTTGCGCCAGATGCGCAGCCCTTCGCCGCCTGCGACAATGTCGAGCCAGCCGTCGTTATCGTAATCCACTAGAGCGAGGAGGCTCGGCGCAAAGTTACCCAATGGAATGCTGGGGCGGTTGGGCACTCCCCCAAAGATGCATTCGAGCCGGTCGCCGGTGACTGCCACGAGATCGTTTCGCAAGTCGTTATTCAGATCGCCCACGGCTAACCGTTTGCCCACGGGCCAATTACCAGGGGAATTGGTCGAAACCAATGGCCCACCACGCTGTTTGGTCAGCAGCAGCGGTGTTTGTCCGTCGCGCACGATGAAAACGTCCATCAGGTCGTCGTTGTTCCAATCGTCCACCACGAGTTGTCTGACGCCGGACAGGACCGCAGGCACACCGGACGTCTGCGTCACGTCTTTGAAATACATATTGCCGAGATTGCGCAAGACATGCACCCCTTTTTGATCAGGCGACGAAATCAACAGATCGAGTTTCCCGGTGAAGTCCAAATCGACCATCGCACCATCGAGAGCTGTGAGATTTTTCAGGCCGGCAAAGGACGTTACCTCCGTGATGGCGCCGTTAGTGGCGAATTTGAAGAGGTGAATTCCATTTTCGCTTAGCATGACCACGTCGTCGAAACGGTCATTGTTCAAGTCACCAACGAGGCAGCGGTTGTATTTCGCTCCGGCAATTCCCGGAACGTGTTCGCCTTGAGAACGGAATACGCCGTTCGAATTCAGCAACAGGCGGAAGCCGTCGTTGCCTTCGCAGACGAACAGGTCGTTCTGGCCCCGTAGATTTATGTCGATGACGCCGACGGGGCCGCGGTAATTTCTGGCGGAATTGCCGAAAGCGGTCTCGGTGGCGTCAGCAAAGGTAACTTTGACTCCGGCTTTCGCGGGCTCCTCCAACGCGAAAGGTGCGCGTGCTTTTGTGTAATCGCAACGCTCGTAGGTCGCTTCGTCCGCGAGTGTGCCCGGTTTTTTGGCGTTGACCTGACGATGCTTCTCCAACTCTTGGTTTGCCTCTTCTTTTTTGCCCGCGCGAATTAGTGCCTGGCTAAGGCTGTAATGAGCCGCAGGATGCTCGGGTTCGAACTCGACGACTTCCTGAAATTCGCGAATCGCATCTTCGAGGTGTCCGGCGCCCTGGTGCGCGCGGCCGAGTTGAAAGCTGACGGCGTTGACCGTTTTGTCGATGTTTTTGACCTGTTGCAGGGCTTTGATTGCGTCCTCAAATTGGTTTAACCGCAAGTAAGCACAGCCCCTGATGTAGTACGCAGCGCCGGAGTTGGAGTCGAGATCCAAAGCTTCCTGGGCTTCCCGGATGGCGTTGGTGCTTTGATTGGCGAGCAGGCAGGCATTGGCCAGGTTGAGATGCGCGTCGAGATGCGTCGGGTTCAGCGTCACCGCCTTTCGAAATGCTGTGATGGACTTCTCGCTCTCCCCGCCTTCATAGTAAGACTTGCCCGTATTCATCAGCCGTGTGAATTCATCGCTTGATAACTTTTGGCCCGAGCAGGAAACGAAAACGAGTGAAGCCACAGTCATTCCGACGATGAAAACCGAGTTCCAGACGACTCGGTTGGCGCGCGCATTTCGCTCGGTGGAATTCATGCGAGCAGAGTAGCTTCGGCTTTGGTAATCGCAAGGGAATCCGGCTCCGACAGGCTCCGACCCGCGGCAGATATTTGCAGAGTGGGTAATTCTGCCAGCCCCCGGCATACTGGCGTCCGTTTACTTGGTCCTGAAGATACGGTTAGCTTCGTCCAAGGTTTCTTTGGAACCGATGTCGTACCAGATGCCGGGCACGGTCCAGGTGTAAACCGGTACGCGCGGGTACAGCCACTGAATCAGACGCCCGGGCTGGTCGGGGTTGTTGCCTTCCGTGATGTATTGAGCGATTTTCGGCAAGACATCTCGGGGATAGAAATAGAGTGCGATGCCGATCAACGTGCTGGTCGGGTTCTGCGGTTTCTCTTCGAAGCGAGTGATGCGGCCTTCACCGTCCACGTTGATCGAGCTGTACTTTTTCACCAGTTCCAGGCTGCCGACATCGTACACGCCGAGCACGGCGGACTTCTTCTCGCGGCAAAGGCGACCAAAAGCGGAAAGCTTCTCGCTGAACAGATTATCTCCCGCCACTACCACGATGTCGTCATCAATTTTTTCTCTGCGCAGAACGAGATGCAAATCGCCGATCGCTCCCAACTTGCTCGCGTCGTCAGTGGAACCATCGTTGATAACGGTGAACTGGAGTTGGCTCATCGCGGTGCGGTAACGGTCCGCCCATTTTTGGAAGTGGCCGGCGAACTTGGCATTCGTGACGACGTAGATCTGATCAATCCCCCCGATCGGGGCAAGATTATCGAGCACGTACTCGATCATTGGTTTGCCCGCGACCATGAGAAGAGGTTTGGGTTGGGTCAGGGTCAGCGGGTAAAGGCGCGTGGCATAACCAGCGGCAAGAATTATGACTTTCATGGTTTTCTAATTACTTCCACGGGTTTTCTACCGGCGATGTTCAAGGCTAGGGGCAATCTGGCGGGTCAGCGCCTGCGACCGCGCGAGGATCTCTGCGGCGGACTCGCAGTTCAAGGAAAACTCGGCAAGGGCTCTGGCCTCGCTCATCTTCATACGGCGGATCAAATATTTGATTTGCGGCACGAGCGGTGGCGCGGCGCTTAACTCGTCGACGCCCAGTCCCAACAGCAGAGGAACCATGTCGGGATCGCTAGCCATCTCTCCACAAACACCCACCCAGATCCCGTTTTTGTGTCCGGCATCGACGGTCATCTGAATGAGACGCAGGATCGCGGGATGGGTTGGCTCGTAGAGGTGAGCGATCTTTTCGTTCAGCCGGTCGACCGCCAGTGAATATTGAATCAGATCATTGGTGCCGATGCTGAAAAACTTAGACCTCCGGGCCAGCGCATTCGCGGCCAGGACCGCTGAGGGAATCTCGATCATGACACCGATTTCCACGTTCGGGTCGAATGCGATGTTCTGGCTCGTCAATGCGACCTTGCATTCTTCAACTAGCGCATTGGCCTGCAAGAGTTCGTTAAGGCCAGAAACCATCGGATACATCATTTTCACATTGCCCTCGACGCTGGCGCGGAGGATGGCGCGAATTTGCGCGCGAAATATTTCGCGCTCTTGCAGACAGAACCGGATGGCTCGCCAGCCGAGAAAGGGGTTCATCTCCTGCGGCACTTGCAGGTGCGACAGGAATTTATCTCCGCCCAGATCAAGGGTCCGAATGACCACCGGTTGCGGCTTCAAAGCTGAAGCGACCTGGTGATATGCCTGAAATTGTTCTTCCTCGGTCGGCAGGGAATTGCGCCCGAGGAAGAGAAACTCGGTGCGAAAGAGACCGACTCCTTCCGCACCGCACGAAAGTACAGCTTCCGCGTCGCTGGCCTGTTCCACATTTGCCGAGAGCGTGATCCGGATTCCGTCGAAGGTAACGGCCGGTTTGTCCCGAAGATCCGTCAAGTGCTCTTGAAAATCGACATGCCGGCGGACTAATTGTCCGTACTCGAAAAGTGTCTGGTCAGTCGGGTTAAGGATGACAACGCCATTGTAACCATCCAGTAAAACGTACTCGCCGCTCGCCAGTTCGTTGCTGGCCGTGTTCAAGCCGACCACGGCGGGAATCTGCAGAGAGCGCGCCAGGATCGCTGTGTGCGAAGTTTTGCTGCCGACATCCGTGGCAAATCCCAGAACCAGTTTCTTGTTCAGAGCCGCGGTGGTGGATGGGGAAAGGTCATGACTGATAACGATGCACGATTCGGCCAGCTTGCTTAGGTCGGATTCCCGGCCGCGTCCCATCAAATTATTAAGCACGCGTTCGGCAACGTCGCGTAAATCGGACGCTCGTTCACGCAGGTAATCATCGCTGATAGCTGCCCAGGCAGCCACGTACTTGTCGGCGACCTTGCGGAAGGCTCGTTCGACGTTGATTTTCTCTTCTTGGACCAACTGCACGACGGCATCGATCAGCGTCGGATCTTCCAGCACCAGCAGGTGCGCTTCAAAGATGCTGGCATCCTTTGAACCGGTGCTTTCCGCGAGTTGCCGCTGAACCTGGAGAATATCCTGTCGCGTCTGAATCAGCCCCTGTTCGAGTCGCTGAATCTCCTGGGGAATGTCTTCGTCACTCAGCCAGCGTTCCGGGAGATGTTGAGCGGTCTGGCCAAGGACAAGGATCTTTCCGTGGCAAACGCCGGCTGATACAGAGATTCCCCGATAGATCTTTTCTCCTATCCGGGCAGGCTCAGTCATGGAACATCCTTATCCATAAGCCAGCCTCTTGAAAATGAAATTTTGCAATAGCTTTTTGAATTCGAGTTCGAGATGAGCATCTGCGCCTGGCTATTGAAGAATCCCTTGTCTCCGCCTTGGCCGAGACTTGTCGCTGTGTCCACGACGAACTTTGCGCAGATTGTGAACGGAATGCTGCGGTCGCCGACCGCGTTTAAGCACTGAGCGGTGTCCAGCGAAGGTCAGCGTCATGTGCGGACCTGAATGTGAATCAGATCGTGTTCACGACCAAAGGTAATTGCGTCTTCGAGGCCACCAAGCGGGACCACGTCTCGCTTAAATTAAAATCTCCCGAAATTCCTCAAGAACTTTTGCTGGTTCTGCCGATACCCTCCCCCACTGAACAAGAATGGTCCAATCGCAGACGGTTGGCCGCAACAGCTAGGTAAGCATACTTATGAATAATTATTTCCACAAAAGCGCTGGACGGCTCGATCGGTCGCCTGCTTCCACCATCAATGAGAGAACAGTACGTCGGCTGACAGGAATCTTGGCAAGACTCTTTGCGGTCAGCCTGGCTTGGTTATTCTGTGTGTCAGGCCCCCAGGTTTTGGCCGCGGTTCTCGCGGGTCCGCTCATTTCGGGTCCGTCGGCAATCTCCATTATTGAGGATTCCGGAATCACTAACATCGATTATACCATCACGGATGCGACCGCACCAGCGTTTGCCATCAGGGCTTGGGCGACTACTTCCAATGAGTCCCTGGTCAGCATAGACAACTTGAGCGTCCTGGGCCTCGGCAAGAACAAGAAACTCTCCTTTTTTCCCACGGCGAATGCCAACGGCGCCGCCATCCTCACGCTCTTCGCCAGCGACGGCGCTATCACCAATAGCAAGGCGATCACGCTGACCGTCAACTCGGTTGACGACATCCCCTCCTTTACTTTGTCCACCAACACACTTGTCGTTCTGGAAGACTCCGCCGCATACACGAACACTGCCTTTGTTACCTCCATTTCTCGGGGCCCGACCAATGAGTCTGCGCAGACGCTGACTTTCGTGCTGACTCCCCAGACACCCGGCGACACCAGTAAGTTCGCTATCCAACCGGTCATCACTGTCACCGGCACGAACTCCGTCGCCACCCTGATCTTCAAGCCCGCGCTCAATCAGAACGGCAGTGTTCCGTTTGATGTGCAGATGCAAGACAGCGGCGGAACCACCAATAGCGGTGTCAATCTGACCCTTCCCCAAACGCTCACGATCAACATTACGTCGGTCAATGACTTGCCGGTCATCAACTCCGTGACCAACATCGTCATGGATGAAGATTCGACCACGAACCTTGTCGTTAACGTAACGGACGTCGAGTCCTCTTTTAGCAGCATCTTGTCCTCTAACGCCTGGTTTGTTTCTTCCAACAGCGCACTGCTGGATCCGACCACGGTGACGGTGACCAGGGGCATCACGAACTTTAGCCTGGCCATCAGCCCGACCGCGGATTTGTCGGGCACGAATGTGCTGAGCGTCGTGGTGGAAGATGGCGCCGGCGCCCGGGCCACCAACAATATCACCATCGTTGTCCGACCCGTCAACGACAAGCCCACTTTCAACATTGCAACCACTTTACTGACGATGGCCGAAGACGCGGGCTTGCAAACCTCCCTGCTTTTCGCCACGGGGATATCTAGCGGCGGCGGCTCGGACGAGAGCGGCCAGAGCATCACTTTCCTGGTCACAGCCTCTCCGACCAACTCGGTAGCCTCGATCTCCATTAATGCGGCCACAGGCGCTCTCGCGTATCAGACGGCGGCTAACTTCAACGGCGCCATCACCGTCACGGCCAGGCTCCAGGACAACGGCGGCACCAATTTCGGCGGTGTGAACCTGTCGGATCCGCTTACCTTCACAATCGATGTCACCGCAGTCAACGATCCCCCCACCATATCGGGATTACCCACGACGCTCACCATGTTTGAGGACAAATCAACGACGAATACCTTCAGGGTGACGGATCCGGAGGATCCTGCGGCTAGCCTTACCATTTTGAACGCCACCTGGGACGCCAGCCTCTTTTCCAATGTCAGCTTCTCTGGGAGCGGCACCAACCGGACTATGATCATCACGCCCAAGCCGAACGCCAATACGAATGGCTCGAGTACCATCACGGTCACGACGGACGATCTGCAATTGACAAACTTTACCACCAGCACGAGCATCGCGGTCACGCTGACGGCGGTTAATGATCGGCCCAGCATCTCTGTTCTTGGGAATCAAACGGTACTCGAAGACGCCGTTCTCCAGACCGTTAACAATTTCGTGACCACCAATTCGGTGGGGCCGACCAACGAAAGCACTCAATTGATTATCAACTACTTAGTTACGACGAGCTCGAACGCCTTCTTCACTTCCTTGCCCACTATCTCGTTGCTGAAGACTCTGACCTATCAGCCCGCTCCCAACGCCTCCGGCACGGTCACCGTCAAGGTTCAGGCCCAGGATGATGGCGGCACCAACAACGGCGGAGTCGATCTCTCCCTCACCAACAGCTTCACCATCACAGTCACGCCGGTTAACGACCCGCCTGTGATTGCTGGGCTGCCACCCACTTTGACGATGTATGAGGATCGAGCCACGAATATCACCTTCCGCGTCACCGACATTGACACCGCCATGACCAACGTGATCCTGAGCGCGACCGCTTCGTCGGATCTGACCACAATCCCGCTGGCCAACGTTACATTCACTGGCACGGGCACCAACCGCACCATGACGATCCTGTCCGCGACCAACTTGAGCGGCACGCCGATCACCATTACTGTCCAGGCCGATGATCAAAGTTTGGTCAATAACACGTTCAGTACCAACATCGTGGTGACGGTTATAGCGGTAAACGATCCGCCGAGCTTCACTCTGACCGCCGCGAGTGTCAGAGCCCAGAAGTTTGGCGTCCTCCAGTCCGTGCCGGGTTTTGCGACAGTTTCAAAGGGTCCGGCGGAACAATTATCCGGTCAGATCGTGAGTTTCACCGTGACGACCACGGCACCCAGGCTGTTCTTGGTGCCACCTGCCGTCGATTCCAGCGGCACGCTCACCTACGCTATCACCAATGGGGCAAGCGGTTCAATTGCGTTATCGATCTATGCCACGGATGACGGCGGCACCGCCAATGGCGGTAGCAACCGGTCGAGCACCAACAGTTTCACCATCATCGTGCCAGCCAACCCGTTCCAGTTCCTGTCGGGCGAATTCAACGGGCTTTTTTACATGGCGGGCGGCGTGACCTTCACGGACGGCGGCTTCCTCAAGTTCATCGTCGACACCAATGGTGTGATTACAAGCGCCACCACCACGGTTGCCGGAAAGTCGTACGTCCTGACCAGCGGAATTGGCCAGTATAACATTGATGACTCGACGCCCACCGCCCAATTCACGGTGGATCGGAGCGCGGATAGTCTTGCCAATCTCGTCGTGACCGCAGTGCTGGATGCGTCAGACAGTTGGACGGAGACCTTCTCCGGCACCGTCGCTTGCACGGCTTGGGTTACCAGCGCCGACCTGGGGGGCGATCATGCCTACAAGGACACCTACACCTTCAAGTACGACGGCATCGACTCAGTGGATGCCGGGAAGTACACGCTCATCGTGCCCGGCAATGGCGCTACAAATACGGCAAGCCCGGCACCGAGCGGCTATGGTTGGGGGACAGTCACGGTTGACGCCGACGGCACCGTGCATTTGGCGGGCGAGTTGGCGGACGGTCAAGTCATTGCCCAGACGAACAATGTCTCCGTCAATGGGACATGGCCACTTTTCGCCAATCTTTACACCGGCAGCAGCAGCAACGGAGTGGCTCTGGGTTGGGTGACGTTCGACACGACCGAGGCTACCAACGACCTGTCTGGCTTGGTGAGCTGGATTATGAATCCGGACTCAGGCGCCGCCGACTATACAAACGGCTTCGCCAACGACAGCACTCTGCAAGGGTCGGTTTATCAGACACCAGCCTTACTGTCCACCGTCTTCGGGGCGCCGTCGGGCACATTGACGTTTAGCGAAGGAGGCTTGAATACCAACCCGTCCGCGGCGTTCACCAACTTCGCATTCCCAGTCCATTCGCTCACGACCGCGAACAATGGGGCTACTCCTGCAGTTTCCATCACGGTAGTTCCTTCGAACGGTTCGTTCACGGGAACTTTCGATGACGACATCACAACCACTGGTATCCCATTTAAGGGTGTTGTCTTCCAGAAGACCGCGTTAACCAACCCGGCCTACGGCTACTTCATCAATACAGCCACCGTGCCGGCTAATACCAGCGCTGGCTCACTCGTGATAGGTCCGTAATCCAGAATCAATCCGCCTCCGATATTTCGGAGGCGGTTTTGTGTATATTCGGCCCCTGTCGAGCGATCCGCGGCGGGGCTTCCGAAAAAATCGGCGGCGGCAAGTGGCTGGCGCAACACGGTCGCTCTATGACCCCCTTGAATCATGACCATCTCAACTATTCCAAACCAGACCATTGTCGTCAGCCTGCGCCCCCTCCGGAACCTCCTGATCAGTCTCCTTTCTTGCAGCTTCGGCCAGAGCTTGGTCGCCGGCCCTCCTTTGGCTGTGGGGCTCACCATGGACAAGGGGGCCCCGGAACTGCGGATTAGCGGTAGCAGCGGCCAATTGATCCGGGTCGAGTACCGGACCTCCTGGCTGAATTCCACACCCTGGCAAGTGCTCACCAATATCCAGCTCACCCAGGCCACCATGTCTTTCGTGGATCGGACCACCCTCCCAGTTCCAATGCGGTTTTATCGGCTCTCGGCGAGCGTGGCTTCGCCATTTTCGCCAATCGTCTTCCTCATGGGAAGCCCGGCAACTGAAGACGGGCGGGATTTCGACGAAGGGCCTCAAACGCTAGTAACGCTGACCAAAGCGTTCTCGATGGGGCAACATGAAGTGACCCAGGGGGAGTACTTGGCGGTCATGGGATCCAATCCCAGCGCGGCGACCGGTGACACCAATCGACCGGTCGAGCAGGTTTCGTGGGACGACGCGCAATCCTACTGTCTTAAGCTCACCGCCCTCGAGGTGGCAGCAGGTCGAATCCCTCCGACTTCCCTTTATCGTCTCCCGACCGAAGCCGAGTGGGAATCCGCTGCCCGCGCCGGATCGACCAATCGATTCAGCTTCGGTGACGACCCGGATTATGTCCACCTTGGCGAGCACGCTTGGTTTGCCGCCAACAGCGATGGGACCCCGCATCCGGTCGCCACCAAGCAATCCAATCCTTCGGGCCTGTACGATATGGCCGGCAATGTTTGGGAATGGTGTCAGGACTGGTATGGCTCCTATCCTGGAGGAACTCGGACCGATCCAACCGGCCCCGCCTCCGGCATCGAACGTGTCATCCGGGGAGGCAGCTATTACTACGACGGTTGGCTATGCCGAAGTGCCGCTCGCAACGCGTTTCGCCCCGGCACTCGCAGCCCACAAATCGGTTTCCGAGTTGTTTTCGCCTCCAACTGACGGAGGTCAGGGCCAACTCAGCAGTTATTAAGCACTCTTCAGGCTCGACGCTTAGCGCAGCCGCGGGCGCCCTCCTTTTGCTGGCGGCTGAACACCGCCGGCGGGTGAGCCTCGCAGCGCGCTGGGTTCCCATCGCCAGAATGGACTCAGCCGCGTGACTAGTGCTACGCGCCAGCGCAGGACGACCACGGGAAGACTTTGCAAACTCGTTTTGGGCCCATCCCCATTCAGCGAGCACGCGGCCACACGGTTGCTGCAAGCGCTGCCGCACCGGAGACTGTTTTCCCGGCGCTTGGCAACAGAGTGGACGTCGACCATGCCATCTGGGAGTGGCGCACACCCTGCACCCGGACGCCGCAGCGGCGGGGCGCGTGGGGCGGCCCTTTTTGGACACTTTAGGCCGATGCCAGTTGCGAAGTCACCACCGAGGTGGAAAAACTGGAAAAGCTGCTTGAAATACCTTTAGAGCTTTTTTCACTGCGAGGCAGGCAGATGCGAGGTTTGAACTTTGAACTCCCGCTAATCTGGGCTAACACAGAGTCGTGACCAGTCACCGACAAATTCACAGCCTGGCGCTCGTGGGCTTCATGGGAACCGGCAAATCGTCGGTCGGCCGGATTGTTGCCCGGCAGTTGAACTTTGCTTTTGTTGACACGGATCAGCTTATCGAAGCGCGGACGCACAAATCGATCAGTTCCATCTTTGCGGAACAGGGCGAACTCGCCTTCCGCGAATCGGAGGGCAAGGTGGTGATGGAACTCGCGTCGCAGCGGCATTTGGTCATTGCGGCAGGCGGGGGCCTGATCATCGATGCGGGGAACCTTGCCAGTCTCAGAGAACATGCTTTGATCGTTTGTCTATGGGCTTCACCCCAAACGATCTGGCAGCGCGTCTGCAATCAGCCGCATCGGCCTTTGTTGCAGGATCCCGACCCGCTGGGAAAAATTCAACGACTGCTCGCAGAGCGCAAGCCCGCCTATCTGCAGGCGGATATCCTGGTGAACACCGAGCAGCGGTCGGCCAGGGAAGTTGCTCAACACGTGCTCCATGAGTTTCGCCTGGCGAAGCCAGGTCTCTAATGCGAGAGCCAATTCGCCAATACGCACTGGAACTGGGATTTGATGCCTGCCGTTTTACCTCGGCGGCGGCGCCCGAGTCCGCCCCCCGGTTTCAAAGCTGGCTGGCAGACGGGCGGAATGGAGAAATGGGTTACCTTCAACGCAACGCCGAAAAACGGATCGATCCCCAGCGTGTCCTTCCCGGGGCCGCCACAATCGTCACGCTGGCAACCAGCTACGCGACCGCACGGAGCTGCGAATGCAAGATGCCGGGCCCAGCTTCCGCTCAACTCGAAGGTCCAGGCTCGAACGTCGACATGCAACGTTCGCAGGGGCGAAATCGGCCTGCCGGAATGGTAGCTCGCTACGCACGTTTCACCGATTATCACCACGTACTCGGCGATCGCCTCAAAGCTCTTGTCAAATATATGACCCGGATCGGTGGCGAGGACACACAATCGCTGTGGTATGTCGACACCGGCCCGTTCCTGGAGCGGGACATTGCGCAACGTGCCGGCCTGGGATTCATCGGCAAGCACACCAATCTGATCAATCGCCGTCTCGGCAACTGGCTTTTTATCGCTGAAGTCATCACGACGCTCCAACTGAAGGAGGATTTGCCGGAGAAAAACTTTTGTGGTTCATGCACGCGGTGCATCACGGCGTGTCCAACCGCAGCGATCACCAGCCCGTTCCAATTGGATTCGCGACGCTGCATCTCTTATCTCACCATTGAGCTGAAGGGTTCGATCCCGATCGAATTGCGAGCCGCAATCGGCAATCGCATTTTTGGCTGCGATGATTGTTTGGCAGTGTGCCCCTGGAACCGCTTCGCACGGGAGGGCAACTTGATGAAACAGCACGCGCGCTCTGAACTGGCGGAGCCGGACCTGGTCGAGCTGCTGGCGCTGGACGAACAAGGTTTCCAGCGCCGCTTCGCCGGCACACCGATTCTGCGGACCAGGCGCCGTGGTTTGTTGAGGAACGTGTGTGTGGCGTTGGGCAACGTTGGAGCTGTCGCTGCGCTACCGGCGTTGGAGCAAGCCGCCCACGATCCCGATTCATTGATCGCCGAACACGCGCTTTGGGCGACTAAGCAGATTGAGAAACGGACGAAAGAAACTATTTCTGCCTAGTACCCGGTGTTGTCTGAGAGTGACTTGCGGGCTTGACAGCCTTGCCGGCTTGGGAGATAAGGCTTTTTTCTTCCGGTAACAGGTTCGGATTCTTCTCTGCCAAAGCAAAAAACTGTTTGGCAACCTCCGGTTTTCCGCGGGCCGCCGCGACCAGGCCATAAACGAGGGGGAATCTGCCTTCCTTCAATTCCTCGTCACTAAAGCCGTCGAAAAGTTTGACCGCTTCTTCGTTCTGACCTTGCTGATACAATAAAAAAACATACGTCAGCAAAAATGCGGGATTTTTTGGATCTTTGACGAAGTTTTCTTTGGTTAGTTGTTCCGCGATGGCCCTGTCCAGAGAAAGCAACAACGAATAGTACGCGACGTTGTTGGCGCCGATCGAATCGTTTGGGTTTAGTTGATAAAGAGCTCTAGACACGCGGCACAAGCCAGGCGCGTCTCCTCGAACTTGATTCAATTCATACAGCTTTATCAGCGCCGGTCTTTGTCTTTGTCTTTGACCGGTCTCACCTTTTGCAATGAGCCACCAGAGATCCTCGGCCTCCCGGTCCCATGCCCACGCACTCGCCAGGTTGGCCAAATGAATGAGCCGTTCGGGATCGCCGTGGACAGCATGGAGCGCCATCCGCCATTTGTTATCCGCCTCAATCGCCTGGCTCTTCTCCTGATTGACCCGCGCCGAGTAGGCCAGTCGAATGAAGTCACTCTGCTTGCCGGTCGAGCTTTCCAGCCATTCTTCCAGCATTTTCCAATCCTTTATCGAGGTGAGCGACTCAGAGATCGCTCGCCAGATCGAGTCCAGATTAGCCAAATCCGGTGGAAGACCTTTCCCCCAAGCCACTGCCTCTGCGGCTAAACCATGACGATTCATCCAAAAAATCACACCGTCGATATCCTGCGGCCGGCTGATAACTTCCTGCTGCAGACGATTGAGATCGGAATTTAACTCTGGCATTCGTCGACGCCACAGGATGTCGAGCAGCAGAAGTCGGTCAGACAACTTGGCGCGTGGGTTGGCTGCCAATTCCCTGGCCATTGAGAGCGCAGCGGGATCTTCGCCGCTCTGAGCCGCGTCGGCGACCAACGCACGCAATGCGAGCGTCCGGAATTCCGATTTACTCTTTAGCCGTTCGAGGGCCTGTCGCGCCATTTCGCGAGTCTCGGCCTTGTTTGAGGATAATTGGACTTTGGCCAGGTTCAGTTGAAGCAGCTCGTTGGCCGGATCCAACTGCCCTGCCTTCGAGTAGTGAAATTCCGCCTCGCTGAAAGGTCGTTTGGCGGCGACGGCCACTTCGGCTGCCAGCTCGTGAAATGTGACGGTGTTACGCTGCTTCTCCTCAATCGATGCCAGCGCCTGCTCGGCATTGAGCCATTCGTCCTGCCGAAGAGCGGTGTGCGCCAATGCCAGCAGGTTTGTAACATTTCCTGGTTCGAGTTGGTTCACCCTCTGACGCAACGCCAAAGCCTCAGGCGACTCCGCCCGATCCTGCAAATCCGCGAGGCGACGGCAGGCTTCGAGATTGTTGGGGTTCAGCCGCATCGCCTCGCGCAGGAGGGGCGCGGCCCGGGAGTAATTCCCCTGCTCAAGCAAGAGTTGTGCGCTCCGCACGGCGTTTCGTTCGCGCCATTTCGCAGTCAGGCCACGGCTTTCGCGCCATACAACGGCCCCTGCGAGGAGAAGAACTGCAGTGATTAACGACCACCGGCGAATTCGCTCACGACGGCGTTCGCGCCGATACCAGGTGCGGTGTTTCTGTTCTGGTTTTGATTTCCCGGATTTTTCTTCAGCCACGCGGTAAATGAAAATTGTTTTGCCCAATGATTACAATCACGTTTTTGAAACAGTGCGTAGACGCATTGCGTCGAGTTTTCCAAGGCCGCGTGAGGAAAGAATGGAATTCGGCACCACGGGTTCTCGAATTTGAAACGACGGAGCGTTTCGCTCAGCGTGCGGACGAGATGCTTACAATTCGTCTCTCTGGCGTTCGGGTCTGGTTGAACGAACTAAGGAAACCTTAATGTAGCGCGTCTCGGGGATGATGAACTTCTTCACGCCAACCGACACCGATTGCGGTTTGAATTCCGCCAGGATCATTTCGGCGATATCGGCTGCGAGCTTTTCAATGAGTTTCCAGCTCCGGTTTTCGCCAAAGCGCAAGAGCTTCAGCGAGACGGCGTGATAATCAATCGTAAGGGTCAGGTCATCGGTGGCAGCGGCGCACGAAAAATCGAGCACCATCTCCACTGTCAGCAGCAGGCGCTGGGGTTTTGCGCGCTCCTCGTCGGGCACACCGACGCAGTAAGAGACCGAAAGATCTTTAATCGTGATTGTGTCCATCACCTCAGCGCCCGCTCTGGTGACCCGCCAGTGGCGTCAACATTCATCACCGCCAGCATAAGAGTTTTGGTGGGCTGGTTTAGCGGTAAACGCAAGGCATCGTCGATCGAAAGCCAATGGAATTGCTGCGCTTCGTCATTCAAGACGACGTCGGGTGTTCCCACACACCTACAGGTGTAGTTCAACAATACGAAGTGGGCGTCGCGATAAAATTCCAGTGAGTGGATGCAGTCTTGAACCATGACGAATTGAATGTCGCCGATCTCAAGATTGGTTTCTTCCTTGATCTCCCGGCTCAGGGCGTCGGTTGAAGTCTCGCCCAATTTAACTTTGCCTCCGGGAATGCCCCACAGGTTTGACCATTTGCGCGTACGAATCATCAGGACTTCCTCGGCGGCATTCAAAATCAAAGCGCCAACGGTCACCACCGGATGGTCGCCATGATCGATCGATCCGGTTTTCACTTGGAGAGAATTGTGTTCCAAAATCTTCTGAAGTTCGCCCAGATGTTCCACGATGAGGTCGGGTTCCGCCGCGCGGAGTTGGTCGAGGCGATTGTAGCCGGTCAGCACGGCGCACGAAAAAACCCCGCCGTGTTTGGCGGTTTCGATGTCATGCTGCATATCACCGACGAAGAGCGTTTCCTGGGGCTGCAGTTTGTTGTCGGCGAGTATTTCGTGAATCTTGGTTCGTTTGTCCCAGACCTCGAGATAGGGTCGATCCAAAAATTGCGCAAACCCGTTTCGAGCCGTTTGCACTGTGAAGTGATCGCGATGAATCGTGCTCAGCAAAAACGTGCGCAGACCGCGGCGCCGACAAAACTCCAGGAACTCTCGGGCGTATGGCAATTCGTTGACGGAATGCTGGAGTTGTTTGAAGTGGTCGTGGAACCAGGATTCGAGTTGCGGCAGCGGCAGGTGAGGGATATAACGACTGTAGAATTTGGTGAACGGTAGACAAAACTCTGTGCGAAATTGTTCCAAAGTAAGTTCCGGAAGACCCGCTTGACTGAACACATAGTTCGTCGCCCGCCAAACGGCGGGCAGGTCGTCTACCAAAGTTCCCGACCAGTCAAAGATGATATTCCGAATCACGCCTGCACTTTAGCGACCGGTGTTAAGGTTTCCAGCGTTGAATTTAGCGGGCTTTTAGCGGCGAGTCGATTGACCCGCCGCGATCCCCGAATCAGTGTAAAATAACGTTTTGCATTCGGTGGAGGCTCTGCTATAAACGCCGTCCGCTTTGCCGGCAAAGGTATATGTGTTTAGCGCACAGCGCGGTTTCGTAACGCAGATTGGTAATCTGCCATATCGCCGATTTGTAATCGGCGGAGCATCCGAAGGTTCGAGCGCACTGGCACTTGCCGGCGTTCCGCAGAATGTCATTCTGCGATACAGCAGATTGCCAATCTGCGCTACGCTGAACACATGCCGGCAAAGCGGGCTGAATCGAATCAATCAATTTTATGTCACAACATCGTAGTCTGCGAGCTGCCTCGACCCTGGGTGCAAAGCGCAACGTTT
>JBDTOW010000005.1:0-19003 GCA_039933075.1 Verrucomicrobiota bacterium
ACAACAAACAACAAACAACAAACAACAAACAACAAACAACAAACAACAAACAACGAACTACTTCCTCGTAATGTCGCGCACCTGTTCGCGGATGTCGCTCATCTCGAAGATTTTCGGCCAGCCTTCCTTGAACAGCACGGGCTTGGCGCGCTGGCTGATCTTGTAGGCCGCGTCGGAGAACGTGCCGTTCACCTCGCCGAAGAGCACGGCAATCTGGATGCGGAGATGGCCGAGCACAAAGTCGCGCGCGCAATCGGCGGGCAGGCCCTTCGCCACCACGCGGTCGTAGCCTTCCTTCACGATCTCCATGCACGTCTGCGCCAGCGTCTCGACGAGCGCCGGTTCGAGAATCGCCATCTGCTCAACGGTGACGCGATGGATTCTGATCACGGGTGCGTAGATGAGCCGCGCCAACTCGACGCCAAGGGCGTAAAACTTTTCCTCGCCGCTCATCAGCGCGCAGACGGCGGCCTGCTTGGCGGAAATGCCGCCGTAGAAATCACGGAAGCCCTGCTCCGTCGGCTCCCAGTTGAACACCGACGGATGGCACGGATGCGCGATGAAGTATCCGAGGTCGTCGCGGTGCGCGACCTTGCCGTCGAGCGGCGCGGCGGGATCGAGCAGCACCACGAGCGCGCCGGGCTTGAGTTGCGGCACCATCTCGCGCGTCACCGATTCCATCGCCACGTCGGGCACGGCGAAGATGGCGACATCCGCCGCCGGCAGCGCCACGCGCGTGTCCGAGCAAGTCACGTCCAAATCTTTTAGTCGTTGCACGCCCGCCGGATTCGTTTCGAGGTAATGCACCTGCCAGTCGCTGCGCTTGACGTTGTTGGTGATGCGGCAGCCCATTTTTCCGCCGGCGCCGATGAGGGTGAGGGTCTTCATTGGTTGGTAGTTCGTAGTTCGTGGTTCGTGGCTCGTGGTTCGTGGCTCGTGGCTCGTGGTTCGTGACTCGGTGAGGATGAATTCCTCCACCGTCTTGAGGAACGGCTGGTTGTCGAAGACGGGAAAGCTGTTGCAGTAATCAATCCGCGCGCGGAACACCGGGCCGATCACGCCGGAGTCCAAAACCTTTTTGAGTTCGCGGATGGGCGTCTGCCAGCGCCAGTTATCATGCACGCTCAACGCCACGTTCTCGACAGCGCAGACCGCGATCATCTTCTTCGCCTCCGCGATGCTCGGGGCCATCGGTTTCTGGCAAATCACCGGTGTCTTGTAAGCGGCGGCCAGATGGACGAAGCGGCTGTGCGTGTCCACGTCGGTGATGATGTCGAGGAAGTCCAGCTTCTCGCGCCGGAGTAATTCCTCCGCATCCTCATAAGCCTTCGGCACGCCGAACTCGCGCGCGAGCGTCTCGGCCTTGGCTCGTGTGCGATTGCAGAGCGCCACGCACCGCGGACCCGGCACCTCGCGCCACGCCGCCAGTTGGTAACGCGCCCAGAAACCGGTGCCGATGATGGCGAAACGGAGTTCTTTCATTTCGCCAGCGGTTTCCATGACGCGCGACTGCCGTCGATGGCGCATTGGAAGCGCAGGCACTCGATGACCTGCGCGCCGCTGCCATCGGGGTGCACCACCCAGACGGGGCGTTTGTCCGCCGGCTTTTCGCCGTAGATCTTCAGCATCCTCTCCTTGTTGCTCCAATAGCGTTCGTCGGTGAGGCGGAAGGAAATCCATTTGCCGTCCGGCGACCAGGCGCTGGGCGTGCAAATTTTTTCCGTGCGCGTGAGCTGGCGATTGTTCGAGCCGTCCACGTTGATGATGAACAACTCCAGCGCATCGCCGACGGGGAACGAATAGACGATCTGCTTCGAGTCCGGCGACCAGTTCGGAAAGGTCGCACCGACTTTGCTGATCTCCTTCACGACCTGACGTTTGTTGGTGCCGTCGTGGTTCATCACGAAGACGGTCACGCCGCCGCCTTCGTGGCCGGTGTAACAGATAAGCTTGCCGTCGGGCGAGAGCGTCGGGTCGTGGCCTTCGCCGAAAATTTCCTCGCCGATTCCATCAGGCTTGATGCTCGCCATCTCCGGCTTGTCGCCGTGTTTGCCGAAGACGATGCGCTCGCCGCCTGGCGTCTTCTGCCAGCTCGGCATGTAGCATACGGCCGGCGTGCGGTTTAGCCGGCGCACCTTCGAGCCGTCGGCGTTCGCGATCCAAAGGTTCGTCGTACTTTCACGGTCGGACATGAAGCAGATGTGTTTCCCATCCGGCGACCAGCACGGGTAGCGATCCTCGGACTTCGGCGAGCGTGAGACATTCTGCGCATCGCCTGTTTCGGGATCGACGACGAAGACTTCGGTGTCGCCGGTGCGGACGGAAGTGAGCAGGAATTTATGGCCACTCAAGTCTGCCGCGCCGGTGGAGATTCCGCATCCCAAAATCCAAACTCCAATCAGAATCCAAATTCCAAATCCCACCCGGCGGCAGGTCTGCGATGAGGGCTTTTGCAATTCGGAGGCTGGGGCCAGGAATATTTTCGGGATTTGAGATTTGTAGTTTGGGATTTTCATTCGATGTCCGTGCTGAGTTTCACCTGCATCCCGCTGATGCGTTCGTCCGATCCCTTGCCCGTGATCGTCCGGTTCGACCCGCGCAACACCACGCGCATCACACGTCCGTCCTTGCCGAACTGATTGGTCAGCCACTTGCGCTCAAACTCGTTGGTATTCACCACGCGGGCCCCAGCGTCCCAGAGCCGGATGGCCTCGCGCGAATCCGGGTCGCGCTCCATCGTCGCGTAATCGCGGTACAGCTTCACGTTCCCGCCGAGTGTCATGTCCGCGAGCAGATAGCGCACTTGCGGTTCGCGCCAGATCACGCTCTGCCAGTCGGCGGATTGCGCGTGGCCGCGTGAAGGCAACAACCCGGCGGCAACGGCCAGGAGAGCGCAGGCAAACAGTTTCGGCCTGTGAATCATGCCGATAGAATCGCGCGAAATCCCGGCAGCGGCTAGAACAAGCCGATAAAAGAATTAGAACGATTTGTCGTGCGGCCTGCTGCCAGGGCGAACCGCCATTGAAAGAAAACCGAGGAATCCGCGATCGTGGCCTTCGCCGCCAGCGTAACGATGCTGCCCAGTAAGGAACTCCTGGTAAAGCCGGGCGGAGCAATGACAGGTCGAAGTGAGCGGACAGTTGGCGCGGTTAGAACAAGATGCGAACGGTGTTCCGCATCGCCGTCGTGCTGGTGGCCAGCAGCCGCATGGTGCGTTGGATGTTTTTGCCCCAACCGCTGGAGTCAGGAAATTTCGGCGGCGGATACGGCGGCGATTCCGCGGCGGGCGCGAACACCGCGGTGCAAGCGAGCAACAGGAAGGGAGCGAAGATTTGTTTCATGGTTTGTCTGGCGAAGTGCCGCACCGCTGGGAGCGCCGGCATCTTGCCCGCTCGGTTGCGTCTCGACAGATAAACTTGCCGGCACGGATGCCGGCGCTCCAAGGTCGAGCCGAAGCACAATGTCGAGACGCTGCTGTCTTCATCTGCGGCAGAATCTTTTCAAACCCAGGCCCACTCGGCGAAACAAATTCCACCCGCCGTTGAACGCGCCCAAGGGCTAAAAGTTCGACAGACAATAGCCCAGGGCGAAGCCCTGGATTCACGTTTCCAAGATGTTCCAAGCCCTGTAAGGGCGGCACAAATCCCCGTGCTTGTCTGCCGATTCTTTCTTCGCCATCCTTTCGCCGTTCGGAAAAATTAAACGACCAGAAAAAATTTAACCAAAACCAATTCGCGTAGCTTCGGCTGCTGTCCGTCACGAAACCGCTAATTTCGACACAGAGGACATCGCTTGATGCACGCCCCGCCTGGGGCGTGTTGAAAGCGCTCCTCTGTGGGCTCTTAGCGGTGCCTGTGACGGGGCGTGTGTAAACACGTCCCTTTTGTTTTCAGGCACCACAAAAGATCCCACGGAGGACAAGCCATCCCGACAGGGCTGAACGACACGCGAGCGTTTCAGCCCATGCCCGAAAAACCACGCGGCGAGCAACTGCCACTCAGCCTCGACGAATCCACCACCGACACGGTGGCGATTTGTCGCGGCGTGTTTTCGCTCCCTTACATCCGTGGGCATTTCGTGGCGTCAGGTGATTGCCCGGCGCAGGATGAAGTTCGCGCGCTTTACGACGCAACCAAAACGCGCTGGCACGACAACTTGCCGGGACTGCGCAAACAGAAGGAAGCTTACACGCGGACGGCTTTTCTCGATCCGCTGCTGGTTGATCTCGGCTGGCAGTTCATTCCCGAAGCGGAACTTCCCAAAGGGCCCACGCGCAAGCGTCCTGACTACTGCCTTTTCCCCACACCAGAATTTCGCCAGGCCGCCACTCAGAGCGACACCGTGGACGTGTTCCGCTTCGCCGACACCGCGCTTGAGGCGAAGAAGTGGCAGCATCCTCTCGATGAAGTTTCTGACAAAGAAACGCCGGGCTGGTTCCCGAGCCAGCAAATTCAGGATTATCTCCGTCACGCCAAAGACAAGACGGGCAGCCGCTTCTTTGATTGGGCTGTCCTGACGAATGGCAATTCCTGGCGGCTCTATTGCGACCAAGCCGCCAACGACGCCTTCTTCGAGTTTCGCCTCGCCGATGGCGAAACCTTTTGCTCCCTTGATGACTTCCGCTTGTTCGTCGCTCTGTTCCGGCCTTCTTCCTTCGCGCGCACCGACGGCCGATGCCTGCTCGACAACGTCCGCGAGGAATCGCTCACCCGGCAGGCGCAACTGGAACTCAGTCTGCGCAAGCGCATTTTCGATGTGCTTGAGGATTTGGCGAACGGGTTTCGCGACCACGCACCGAATCAAATCACCAAAGCCGACTTTCCCGCGCTCTACGACAACTCGCTCATTTTTCTCTATCGCTTGCTGTTCGTCCTCTATGCGGAGAGCCGCGCGCTGCTGCCGGTGCGCCCGCATGGCTACGGCTCGAACAAGCTTTATCGCGAGAAATACTCGCTGGCCGGTCTCGTTGCCGAATTGCGCGACAAAACCAAATTCCACGACGACGCCTTCACCGACCTCTACGATCAACTGACGAAGCTCTTTCGTCTGATCAACGGCGATAACGAAGCTCAGAACCGAGCGACCACCGTCGCGCGCTACAACGGCGGCCTGTTCAATCCTCAGATGCACGCGCGGTTGGAGCAGTGGAAAGTCGGCGACGCGACGCTCGCCCGCGTGCTCAAGCAACTCATCTTTTCGCAACCACCGGCCCGCGCCAGCGCCAAGCAGCAACAGATTGCCACCAATGAAGCCATCGACTACGGCTCCCTCGAAGTCCGCCAGCTTGGCGACATCTACGAAGGGTTGCTTGGCGCGCAACTCGCGGAGAACAGCAGCGGTCGGTTGGAACTGCGGAATCAGAACGGCGAGAATCATCGCCACGGCATTTTCTACACGCCGGATTGGATCGTGCGCTACCTGCTGCGCGAAACCGTTGAGCCATTGCTCGCGGAAATCGAACGCGGCAAACCCGTGAGTGATGCGCTCACCGCCAAGTCGGATGAAAAGAAGCGCGATAATTCCTTCGCCCTCGCCGTGCTCCGGCTGAACCTTGTCGATCCGGCAATGGGCAGCGGGCATTTCCTGGTGCGCGCGACGGAATGGTTGGCCGAGCAGATCGTCTATCACCCCACGACGCGGGTGATGACGGAGCAGATCGTTCACTCTGGCCCAAGCCGCCGCACGCGTGAGGACATTCTTAAAGCCGGCAAGATTCCCGTTCCACCCGGCATCTCGCAGGAGCAGGCTGAGATTGCCTACTGGCGTCGGCGTGTGGTCGAGGCGTGCATCTACGGCGTGGACGTGAACCCGCTGGCCGTCGAGTTGACGAAACTCTCCCTCTGGCTGACATGCATCGCCGCCGACGAGCCGTTGAACTTTCTCGACCACCATCTGCGTGCCGGCAATTCGCTCCTGTCGGCCAGCCCGACCGAACTCGGCCACAGCCCGACCGCCACGGCGCAGCAGCGACAAGAGGCTCCCGTTTTCGCCAAGAATGAACTGCCGAACGCGCTGGCCGAGTTGATCCGTGAGAATGTGGACATCGAGCTGACCGCGAGCACGGAGATGGAACTGGTGAAGCACAAAGAGCAACGCTGGAAGGAAGTGCGCGGCAAGTTCGCACCGTTCGTCTATTGCGCCGACGTGTGGCTCGCCGCCTACGACGGACTGCCGCTCGATGAACTCAATTACCGTTTGCTCGTCCGAGCTGCCATCACACCCGGCGACCTCGACAGCCGGGAAAAGGCCGAAGTGAAAAAACTGCGCGAGTCACTGGCGCAGGAACTCGCCGCCAAACGTACCGCTCTCAATCCATTCCATTGGGAACTGGAGTTCGCTGACGTTTTCTTCCAAACGGATGGCCAGCCCCGCCCTGCCGCCGAACGCGGCTTCGATGTCATTCTCGGAAACCCGCCCTACATCTCCACCCACACCAGCAGTGCTGAAGGCTGGCGCAATGCGCTAGAAAACCGCGCAGGATTCTTGGACGACCTCTACGTTCACTTCGCCGCACTGGGTTTCCAACTGCTGCGGCCCGGCGGCGGCTTCGGCTTGATCGTCTCCGACACATTTTTCACTCTCGCCAGCAAAGAGCGGATGCGCGTGCTGCTCCAGTCGCACACCCTCACACATCTCGGTCAGTGCGATCCATTCGATGCCACTGTCGATGCGGCCATCTTTGTGGCTCGGAAGTTTGCTGATGCCAACGGTGCGAAGCCTGCCACGCCTGACGATACAGTCCTGTTCGTCCAGGCCCGCCCGCGCAAGACGCCGGACGGGAGAACGACCAAGCCCGAAAAGGCGCTGGAAACGCTCCCGCCCGCCGGAAAACTCGCCTTCACGTCGAAAACCAAGCTCCCAAAGAAACTTGGCGAGGCGCAACACACTGCGCATGGGCCGGGCGACACACTCCGTGTCCATCGTGTTCCGACCGAGCTTTACCGCCTGGCCCACAAGCGCGCGTTCTTTGAGCCGCGCCTCGGCACGCTCCAGTTGTTCGAGAAGTTCAACGAGCCGGTCAAACAACTCGTGGATGAGTGGTGGGAACGAATCGAAACCTCGCAGAAGTTCGCCGACAACATGACCGCCATTCGTGTCTATCAGGAAAAGCTCAAGCCGGGTGATGTCACGCTGGTCGGTCTTGTGGCGGAAGGCGGTCAGGGAATGCGCACCGCAAACAATGCACGATTCCTTGGCTACCTCGTCGGCACCTCAAAGGCGGATGCTATTCTCGTCAGTCGCGAACAATGGACAAAACGCTGGCTGCACGATGCGCGAATCAAGCCGGTGTTTCTCGAATTGCTCCAAGCGAATGGTGGGGACGCCGGAAAACCCACGAAGGACAGCGCTGCCTGGGAGGCTTGTGTCGAAACGCTGCGGGCGCAGTTCAAGGCGGAGCAACTCGGCTTCACCAAATCCGATCTCTACCGGGTCGTGCCCAAGGAACTCGTCGCTGATGAGAGCGACTTCAAATTTGCCTGGCAGCAGAGAAAGACCGAATTGTTTCAACGCTGGCGCAGCGAACCCAACCTTGCCGACTTCTGGCTGACCGAACTGAAAGAAAGCGAGCAACGCCAACGCGCCCGGACACTTCACAAAGCCAAGAGTGTTTCAGACGAAGATTTCTGTCTGCTCTGTCAGGAACTCCAGCACTGGATTCCCGAAGAGAACGCCAGCCGCAAGAAACAGAAAAAGCCGCTCATCCCGCGCGATGCCATCGGCCTTCGCTCCGCTGAAAACTACACTGACCCTGCCGACGCGCCGCGCATCGCCACGATCTACAATGGCCTGAGCGGTCGCGGACGTTTCGTGCCGTTCCGCAAAGGCGACTCGGAAGGAAACCGCTGGGTGGACAACGAGACGCTATTCATCGACTGGTCACATCCCAACGTCGTTTGGTTCTTTGCCAATAGCGGGCGTCCCGAATCAGGCATGCCGGTTATGCGGAACGCGCATCTCTATCTCACTACCGGAGTGACTTGGACAGCCGTCGCCAATCACGTTGCCATGAAGGCTCGATTCCAGGAGCGATGCGTGTTCGACGCCGACAGTATGCGGCTAACGCCACTGGCAGAGGTAATCGCTCCGCTCGCGTTCCTCGCCCTACTCAATTCCGATGTGGTGAGCTTCATCAAAATGAAGTTCATCAAGCACACGCAGAAGTGGGAAATTGGCGACCTGCGGCAAATCCCGATCGTCATGCCCACGTCCGCCCAAGCCGCGACGCTGGAAAATCTCGCGAACCTCGCGACGACCGCGAAGCGCCTTGTGTTCGCCGGCCAATCCCCCTCGCACGAACTCGCCGCCACCGCCCGCGCTCTCGGCGATGCCCTTGAGCAACACGCTCCCGCTTACCTGCATCCAAGCGCCCAGCGCAAACTCCTCGCCACCGCCACCGATTGCCTCGAAGTCATCGAACTCGCCGTGAACTGGGAAGCCGAAAAACTCTACGGCGTCGAAGCCCTCGGCCCCTTCGACGAGTTTTGATTTGTGCCGCCCCTACAGGGGAATGGCGCTTACTTAAGGCCCCGATTTTTTGGAGATCATTGGGAAGGACCGCTCCAGGGAATGTGATTGTCCCGGAGGGACGCGCGAAAATAGCCCAGCGTTTCAACGCTGGGTCAGCGCGGTCGCGGCGACGAGTCCCGCAGGGACGCCCGACCACTACGACCGGCGCGTTTTCGGTCGTCCCTTCAGGACTTATACCATCGGGCCTAAACCCAGCGTTGAAACGCTGGGCTATTATCGTTTGTCCCTCCGGGACAATAACCCTGCGCCTGGCCCACTATGTCGCAAATCTTTCTCCGCGAGAGTTTTACGCCTTAAGTAAGCGCCATTCCCCCTACAGGGCTTGGCATTTTTTGGGAGCTTGAACCCAGGGCGTCGCTCGCGGGCTCGCTTTGCCCTGGGCTATTTTCTGTCGAGCTTACAGCCCTTTTGAATCAGGACGCCAGCATGGAGGAACGATGACACACCGTTCAGCGCAGCGCCGAGAAATCTGCTGGCTGCAATTTGAACGCCTCGACGCCGCTGCGCAGTTTGCCGTCCTGCTCGGTTTCCTTTTCCACGCGCTGCCAATCGGCGTCTTTGTGAAACTCACCGATGGATTTCTGAATCGCCTCGACGTTTTCGCCCGCGAGCAGGCAAACGAACTGGTCGTGGCCCTCGGCGTCCTTCTTGTCTGCGACCCACCAGCCAAGGTTGTGCAGGGCGTGGCGCTCGTAAATCGGCCCGGCGTGGTCTCGCCAACGATCGCGAAAGGCGTCGAGCTTGCCAGGCAGCACGGAATAGATGCGCAGATCGAAGGCGCGGGGCGTCGCAGACGCGGTGAAATCGAACTTCGCCGACGCATCCACTCCGAGTGGCAGCGCCAAGATCTTGTCCACCGTCTTGCCGTGCTTCATGTTGGAAGCCGCGTAGCCCTCCTTGAATTGCGGGTCGGCACCGAATTCCTTCTCCAGCTTCTGCAACTCCTCCTTGCTCGCCGCCGCCATGAGGTAGATGAACTTGTCGCCATTCGTCGTGGCCGCCGTCCAGTAGCCGACGGTCGTGATGCCGTGCTTGCGCCGCACCGGCTCCACCGTGTCACGGAAACGTTCCAGCACGCCATCCATTTTGTTCGACGTGACCGAGTAGATGCGCAGTTCGTAATAGCCGGGTGAAGCGGCATTCACCGAAAAAGCAAACCCCAAAGACCAAGCAACAACAAAGCTCCAAACACCACACATCAAAGCCGAGGGGCTTCTGGAGCTCAAGGCACCCACGAATTCAAAGCGATTCAGGGATTGCCAAAGCCAATTCGTGAACGGTTTGAATCCTTGGGAATCGATTGTCTGGTTCATGATGTTTCAGGGCTGAGTTTTGCCGGCAGGCTTCGGCGCGCCAGTGCCGAGATTGCTGCGTAGCCCGATGTAAACACCGAGCCACTCCGCCTTGTTCACCATGTAATCGACGTGATCCCAATAGTCGTTGGCCGCGCCGTCCTTCACGTCGGGCCGCGCCGGATCCAGATCGACCAGAGGGAGATGACCGTATGGATTCGGATCGGTGTGGCCGTCGAGTTCGGCGATGGCGACGGCTTGAATGACCGTGAAACCTTTCTTCGCGCGGTCGGTGAGATATTTGTCCGCCTCGTCGCGATTGAGGCGGTGGAACAATTCCCACGCTGTATCGCCGAGGTAGAAGAATGGTTTGCCATCGTCGGTGACGAGGAAGCGTTTGTTCTCGGAGACCCCGAGGCGTGGAGTCGCGGCTACCGCCGTAAGACAGCCCAAGGCGAGCATGATGGAAATGCGCAGCGGGTTCATGAGATGAGACTGGCTAAAATCATGCCGTGCGGCTAGGACAACGCCAGGCGAATTCTTGGACGAATTTTACCGCCAGCTTCGAGGCCGGGAACGCGGCAGGGGCGGCGGATCGCTGGAACTTGATATGAACCGACGCCAATTCCTCAGCGCAACCACTGTCCTGGGCTTGTGCAGCGGCGTTTGGCCGGTGCTCTCATCACGGGCGACGGAGATGTTGTCCCAAACCAATTCAAAGAACATGAACTCCAATCCACGGCTCTATTCCTTCGTCGGCGGCCGGGCCGGCCCCTGGAAGTTTATCGAGTCCCGCGTCATCACCGGTGACGCGCTGCCGGCCATCGAGCGGTTGGACATCGTTGCGGATAACGTGGCGCCGACGGTGGGGGGCGCCGTCTGGGTGTTGCACGGCGTGACCAGCAATGAGCGATACCTGACGCGGCCAGAAAAGGAGCAACTGCTCGCCAAGCAACAGGGCCTCGGCCGCCCGGAAGTGGATCGCGCGGTGCTCATCCCAATTCGGAAGAACGCAAAGTGGTGGGCCATGACGCAGGATGAGCGACGGAGAGTTTTTGAGGAACAATCGCACCATACGCAAATCGGCCTGGACTACCTGCCCGCCATCGCGCGGCGGCTGCATCACTGCCGCGACCTGGCCGCGCCGGAGCCGTTTGATTTCCTGACGTGGTTCGAGTTTGCGAAGCAGGACACGGCGGAGTTCGACAAGCTGCTCGCGCGACTTCGTGCGTCCGAGGAATGGAAATATGTCGAGCGCGAAGTGGAAATTCGGCTCACCCGCGACAACCCTGGAGCAGCCAAATGACGGGAGATGACATGATTTCCCGAAGGCGGCGAGTCGTGGAAGCGCCGGCGCTCCCGGCGGTGGAGACAGTGAATTCTACGCGCTGAAAAAGCCTCCACCGTCTATCGTTCACCGCACGGCCTCGGCTCACCTTGCCTCAAGCGCGCCTTCTGGCCGATCGTTCGGATACTGGAGCGTCGCCAAATGAGCAGCGAATTGGCAGTCATTAATAAAACGAAGGCGTTTAGGCAGGGCGGATCCAACGGACTCAACAAGGCGGATCTGGCGGCTTACGACGTGCGAATCACAGCGCCGGCTTAGTGTTCATGACCACTTATCGATTCCATTTACTGGCGGGTCGCCACGAGTAACTCATTATTTTCGGGAAGCAATGTGCTCGGTGAACCAGGTCCAATCCGCTTTCTCGGCCTTCGGCAACCACCCGATGTCATTGACCACCGCTTCGCCGCCTTTGCGCTTGAATCCCGAAACGTTGCTCCGCCATTTTTTGATCGCCGAATGGCCGTCCGCGAAGGTGAGTCCCGCGGCATTTCCGTGACGTCCTGACGGAGCGTCGAGCCAGGGAGTGTTGTTGGCGAACGTGCGCAGGTTGCTGAAGGGAAAAAAGTGCGAGTCGTTGATGCTGTTTTCGTGCTCATCGATCAGCACATAGACATCACTCGCGCCCGGCGATGAGAAGTCGGAAAATTTCCTCGCCACTTGAAATGTTTTGGCGTGGTCTGTGACCCAGCTCGTGGAGGTATCGCCCATAAAAGCATTCATGGAGTAACTGCGATTGCGAGGCACGAGTTTGCCTTGAACGCGAAGCATGGCGATGTCTGCTGGACAACGAAAGACCGTCGGTGTGCTCAGGTATTTATAGGTCGGGCTATTGGTGAGATAACGCATGTCCGCGGAGTCGGTTGTGCCAAACATTCCGCCTTCAACCCACGCCGGCGCCATCGGGCTGGCGAAAGGGCCGAGGCAAACATCGTTGAAATCCAAACCGTAAAGAGTGTAGGCGAGTCCAAGCTGCTTCGCATTGTTCATGCACGAAATGCCGGTGGCTCGCTGTTTTGCCTTGCTCAAAGCGGGCAGGAGCATCGACGCCAGGATCGCGATGATGGCGATTACGACCAGGAGTTCGATCAAGGTAAATGCCGTGCTCCAATGGCAGCGGTTATTCCACCGTTCGCGGTTCAGTTTATCCGGCAACGAAGCGGCCCGGTGCCATTCCCGGTAGTGGGTGTAAGTTTGACGCATAGGTTTTCTCGTTTCGGTGGAAACGGTATTTATTGTTCGCATAGACGCATTGCGTCCGAATTTAAAGCCACGAGGTTCAATTGGCAGCGGGTCCGCAAAACGCACTCGCACGGAGTGGCCAGGTAGGCGTGGATTCATGATCGCCACCATAAGTAAATTAGTCGCGCAACGACTAGGACGAGTCAGAATAAATTCTTGGACGATTTTAACAGCCTGGCCTGACCATTTGGAAAACTTTCCAAGCGGCAAGTGCCATGGGCAGCGCGTTTGAGCGCAGCTCGCCGTGAGGCACTCACGAGCTGGGTCACAAGCCCGCCGGATTATTTCCTGCCCGCGCTCGTCATTCGCGGGTATTGGAGAACAAACCAATCGTCCGGTGCCGAGGTCATTTGCCGAGACTTCTGGCTCGAAATTCTTTGGGCGTTCGCCCGAAGGCGCGTTTGAAACGCTTGTCAAAATAACTCTGATCGGAGAAGCCCGCCGCGTCGGCGATGTCGGCAATGGAGCGGTTTGTCTCGCGCAGCAGGCGCGCGGCGTTCGCGAGCCGAACGTGGTTCAGGTAGGCCACGAGTGTCATGCCGGCGACCTGTTTGAAGGTCTTCATGAATTGCGGCGCGCTCATTCCGACGAGCCGGGCCGCCGCGCCGACGGAAAGTTTCTCCGCCGCGCGGGCGTTGATATGGTCGAACAGTTTCTTGAGCCGGAGCGAGCGTTCCTGCTGGCGCACGAATTCCCACTTGACCACCTCCGAGGCGCGGAAGTGCGCGGCGAGATGGTAGAGCAATTCGAGGAGAAACGCCTTCGAGCCGGCCTGAAAAAATGGTTTGGCTGCGCCGCCAAAATAGCATTCGAGCAACCGCGCCAGCGCGCCATGCACCTCCGGCGCGGCGGCATCCCCCGCGCGCAGCACATGCGGACGCCGCTCGACCTTCGAGTAAAACGGCAGCAGGAACGCGTAGTCGTGCGAGGGCGAGCCGAGGCTGTACACGAACTCGGGCAGAAAACTGATGACCACGACGCGGGTCTTGAAGCCGGGAAAATCCACGACGTGATGCAGCTTGAGATTGTCCACCACGAGCAGTTCCCCCGCCTGCAATTCCACCTCCTGTTCGCCCATGCGGAAGCGCGCCGGGCCGTCGATCGGCAGGAACAGTTCGAGCCGCTCGTGCCACGTCGCGCCCCTCGTGTGCCGGCGCGAGGTGTAGCGGAAGAGCTTGATGAGGAGCGGAAATTCCTTGTCCAGCCGCACGTCATAGCGCCCGCGCGCGTCGAGTTGCGCGGCGATGTCGTGTGGCTCGAAGGGCAGCCGCCCAGCCGTTTCTTGCAGGACAGCGAACGCGGCACTGGCGGCGGATTTCTGGGAAAGTCTTTTCAAGCAGGCGCAGATTATCAGACCAGAATTCGGAACGGAACAGGGTTTTAAAAACCCAAGGCTCAGCCGAAATTCAATGAGGTGAGTTGTAGAGTGAGTATGCCAAGTCAGCAGTGAAAACGGTGCAGTCAATGATGAACCAGTCAAAGATCCAATCCTACCTGGCTTCGAACGACCGCACATTTTCCACTTGACGACAACTACTACTTAGGTAGTATTACCATAGTAATTCAAACCGCTAAATGTTGAGCAAACCTAAAATTCATCGCCTCGGAGATCTGCAATTGAAAATCATGAAGGTCTTGTGGGAACGCCGGGAAGCGACCGTGTCCGAGGTCAGCGAAGCGTTGGGCCGGGACGCGAATCTCGCCTACACAACCATAGCCACTATGCTTCGCAAGATGGAGGCGCGCGGCCTGGCGGCGCACCGCACGGAAGGCCGCCGATTTCTGTATCGTGCAGCCGTGGCGGCCGATGCCGTCACCCGCAGTATGGCGGATCACCTTCTGGATCGCCTTTTCGAGGGGAGTCTGGCCGATATGGTGAACCATCTGCTGACCACGCGCGAAATCAGCCGGGATGAACTTCGACAACTGGAACGGCTGATCGCTGAACGGAAGAAGAAAACATGAACCCGGTTTCACCGCATCCGGACTGGCTGAGTCTGGCCGGATTGATCGCTCTCGAAGTCACGATAATGGTCGGAGCAGCAGCGGCGCTCCACTGCTTGACGCGAGCGGCGGCATGGCGTCGCACGATTTGGCACGTCTGCCTGCTCGGGCTGACGGGACTCGCGATCTTCGAATTGACGGGAGTCGCACGGGGCATGGCCGGTTGGATTGCAATCAGGTTGCATGCCCAGGCCTCGAAGGCCGCCCCAGCACACATCGCTTTAGCGGAACCAAAGGCCAGGGCCAGCAGTCCTCTGCCCGCCGGCTCCGCCAACCCCGCTTTCTCGCAGCCCGAAGAACGGCGCGCACGGAGTGATGCACCCTACCTCGGCCAAACGCTTTTTGGCCCCGATGCACGTCCAACGTTGGAAGTCGAAACTTCACGGGGACGGGCCGCCGAAAATCTCCCGTTCAGCAACGATTTCCTGAGCCAAGCAGACACGCGCATCGCGGCGAATGAACCGGCTTCCCTGTCTGAGTCATCGAGTCCAGAGGCGTTACAACAAGCGCCGGTAGCGTCTGTGGTCGCTGAAGCGCTACGAATGCCAGGCGCCGCACAGGATTTCAAGATGCGCGATCCGCAACCGGCGCAGGTTGAAAATCGAGCCGCTGGCCGAATTAATCATGGATGGGTCGGCGCGGTCTGGCTGTTGGGCGCCGCAGCAATCCTGTTTCGCGTCCTGCTAGGTCGTCTGTTGTTCATCGCGTTCCGGCGGTGGCGCCAAACCGAATGTGACCGGCCATTGCAGAATCGCGTCCAGGACCTGGCTCAACAAGTCGGAATTCGACGACGCGTGCGTCTCCTGGAATTGTCAAGGTTGCCCGGTCCGATTGCGTTTGGAATATTTCGCCCAACCATCGGTTTGCCACCAGGCTTCCGGAGGAATTTCAACGCTCAACAGCAGGACGCGATGGTAGCCCACGAACTGGCGCACCTGGCCGGACACGATCCGGCCTGGGGAATCCTCACCGACGCAATCGTGGCGACGCTCTGGTGGCATCCACTGGTCTGGTGGGCGCGCCGCCAATTGTGCGCGGCGAACGAGGCCGCCGCCGACGAAGCCAGCTTGCTCATCGCCAACGGCCCGAATGTTTTGGCGGAATGTCTGGTCGAACTGGGCAATCGTCTGTCGCGGCGACAGCCATTTGGCTGGATGTCGATTGGCGGGAACGGTTACCGCTCTGCCTTGGGCAATCGAGTCGAGCGTTTGCTCCATTTGACCAGACGTTCCTGGCGGCCGCCGAACCGGCTCCAATCCGGCCTGGCCAAGACAATCGGACCCGCCGCCTTACTGACCGCTGTAGTTCTTTGCACCGCCGGAACAAGTCCGTCAGTGCATAATGAAGGAGATACACCCATGAAATTGATCGATCAAAACTGGAAGAAGTCCGTCCTTGCATTTGCATTAGCGGCGACGCTCGGTACAGAAACCCGCGCAACTCTCGCGGATGCTGAAAATACAAGTCCTGCAAATAAGCCAGAGAGAAGAATGATTATCGAACTCGATCCGACGAATCAATCGGCAGGGGATTATCTGAAAAAGATCGGGCCAAGCGAACCTGCTCAATTGGATCCGAGGCTGGCCAGGCGGTACGGACTGCGAGCCGATAATTCCTCTGCCAAAGCACGAGCGGTGGAAACGAAGCCAAGCCGCCGGGCGGTCGAATCCAAACTCGAACAGATCACCTTCGACGAATCGACAGCGTTCAATGGCATTCCCTTAAGCGAGGTGGTTAAAGACCTCGACTACGAAGCGCGTAAGCGCGATCCGGAAAAGCGTGGAATCAATTTCATCATCAGCAACTCGCCCGAAGCTTCGCCCAGTGCAATTGATCCGGCAACCGGCCAGCCAACTCCAGCCGCCCAATCGGAGACTGTCGATTTGAACAACGTCAACATCAAGCTGAATGCTTTGCGGCACGTTCGGCTGAGAGACGTTCTCGATGCGCTCACAAAGGTCGCCAGCCGCCCCATTCAATTTTCGGTGGAAGACTATGGCATTGTTTTTTCAAAGAGCAGCGGTTCCCCGGTTTCTTCCGCATCGGCCGAAGAGAGCCCGAAAATGTTTTGGGACGAGCAAATGGCGAAACGTTACGGCCTCAAGATGCCCGGAAGAGATGCCGCGGCGTCCGGCTCAGCTTCCTCAGACAAGGCACAGAATGCCGTTCAAACCAAGTTGGAACAAATCATCTTTGACGAACTACCGCGCTTCGATGGTGTCCCTTTGGGCGACGCCATCCGCAACCTGGACGCCGAAGTGCGCAAGCGTGATCCGGAGAAGCATGGGATCAATTTCATCATCAGCAACTCGCTTGACGCACCGCAACCGTCCTTGGCGATTGATCCCAATACGGGGATTCCGGTCCCGGTTGAACCGATGGATGTCAATGCCGTGACCATCAGGCTGGCCGCCCTGCGGCGCGTGCGTTTGAAAGACGTGCTCGACGCGATTACGAAGGTCGCCGATCACCCGGTCAAATATACGGTGGAAGAGTATGGTGTGGTCCTCTCGCGCAAGGCGACTTCGCTGGATTTTGGGCAGGCGCAGTTGGCACCGGCAGCGCCGTTGCAAGTTCGAACCTACCACGTCGACACCAACATGTTTTTGAAGGGAATGGAAAGCACGTTTGGCATTGCGGTGAGCGACCTCACGGGCAAATCAGCAAACCAGGGTGCCCTCCGACAGTTCTTGGTCCAACTTGGAGTGAACATGGATTCTCCGGGAAAATCGATTTTTTACAATAACCTCACGGGAGTCCTGCTGGTGCGGGCGAATGCCGACGATTTAGTGATTGTCCAGGCAGCGATTGAGACGCTGGCAGGGCGCGGAGCGAGGCAAGACGATCCGATCCCCGGTACCGGACCCGGACAGAATGGTTTTCGAGGCAAGGCGGAAAAAAGATACACCGTGTCAGTTTTCGGTGCCGTCAGAAAGCCTGGCTTGATTGATCTGCCGCAGGGACAAGAGTGGAGCGTGGTTGACGCTTTGGCTGCCGCCGGGGATCTGTCCGAGCTGGCCGACCAGAAGCGGATCGAACTAAAGCGTCACGGAAATACCACGACGCTCGAGTTTAAAGGATTACTTGACGCCGCCGATGCGTCTAAAAACCCAAAACTCGAGTCCGGTGATATCGTTTTCGTTCCGACGAAAAAGATTAACTTTTAGGGAGCGAACCAACAGAAACCTGGCACCCCAATCAACGTTAATCACTAAAACGTTTAACCCTGACAAGCCTTTGAACTCATTGGCCCCTCGTTCGGATTGGCTCGAGTTGCTTTTCGTTCTCGCCATCGAAACAACTCTGGTGTTTGTGCTTGCCGTTGGCCTTCAATGCCTGACTCGGTCAGCGCTTTGGCGCCGCACGCTTTGGCAAATCGCGATGTTGGTCTTTACGCTCCTGGTCATGGGCGAATTGACCGGAATCGGTCACGGCGCCGCTCTATGGGTTGGGCAATTAACTCGACCGAAGCAATCCGTCTCACTTCCTCGCCCCATCGTTGCGTCGGCGCCGGCGATGGATTCCTTGCCGCCCGTTGACTCGAGTGCTTTGCCGGTCGTGATCGCGCAAGAAGCAAAGCCTGCGCCGTCGGAACCGCAATCTCAATGCTGGCCGACACTGGTTTGGTTGTGTGGGTTTTTAGTCGTCATGGCGCGCGCGTTATTTGCCCGGCTGGCGCTGGCGATTTTTCAACGACGCCGAGGGTTGGCCGCGGATGCCTCGCTGGCAAAGCGTGTCCAAAATCTGGCTGCCCGACTCCGTATGTCTGATCAAGTGCGGATTCTGGAAGCCGCCGGGTTGGCCAGTCCGATAGCCTTCGGGCTTTTCCGTCCTGCCGTTGGTTTGCCCCACCGATTTGCCCAGACATTTAGTCCCGAACAGCAGGACGTGATGCTCGCGCACGAGCTTGCGCATCTGGCGGCGCGCGATCCGTTTTGGCGCCTGTTGGCCGACATGGTGAGCGCGGCACTATGGTGGCATCCGTTGGTGTGGGTTGCGCGCCAGCAATTGCATTCGGCGACTGAGGCAGCCGCGGACGAAGCGAGCTTGGTCATTGCGGATGGCCCCGCGACTTTGGCCGAGTGCCTCATCGAGTTGGGCGGACGATTAACCCGGCCGAGTTCAACCGGCTGGCTGGGAATCCAAGGCGGCGGTTATCGCTCCGCTCTTGCGCGACGAGTGGAGCGGTTACTCAAATTGAAACAGCAACCGTGGTCGCCACCGAGCCGTCGCCGCTCGGCTCTGGCGATGATCACTCTTCCCGCCGCTTTTGTCATCATTGCCCTGCCCGCAACTGCATGGATCATTCCGAAGGCATTGAGAAACTCGGAGTTTTCGCCGAATTCCATGGTGCAAGTTTTGAAAGAATCTCCGGCTGGGCAACTGTTCTTCGCCGCAAGGGGCTTGGCTGCAGGTTTAGCGGATACTCGGCGTGTGAGTTCGAGAAATGATCAACCTTCGCCGTCGCAACCCGCTTCGCCCGCGAACGAACCTGAGCCCGCTTCTCAGCGCGTTTTCGCTGTCAACGAAGCTCACTCTGACTCCTCCCGTCTTCCCAAGACCAAGGAAGAATCCGGACCGCCCAGGGTTC
>JBDTOW010000006.1:0-17194 GCA_039933075.1 Verrucomicrobiota bacterium
CCTCAAATCAATCCAGGGAATTCTCTCACCGCACCAGGGGCCGAAAGCATTTACGTTGCTCGTTTTGTTTGCCGTGGTTCTTATCAAGGAAGCATTGTTCCGCTTTGCGGTTCGGGAAGCGAGTGCCGTGGATAGCGCGGCGATGCACAGTGATGCATGGCACCATCGAAGTGACGCGATCACCTCGCTGGCGGCGGCCATTGGCATCAGCGTGGCCTTGATTGGGGGCAAAGGTTATGAAGCCGCGGATGACGTGGCGGCGGTCCTGGCCGCCGGCATTATCGCGTAGATCCACAGTTGACGGTCCGGCAGGCACACGACATTGCCCATCAGGTGAAAGACCAGGTTCGCGGACAGCTTCCGATGGTTTATGACGTCCTCGTTCACATCGAGCCGGCCAACGAGCCCCGACATCACGGGTCAAGATTGCGTGATTAGCGAAGCAAAAAGTATTCGCGAGTCAACCGGTAGAGATACCAATCGGAGAGATGCCGCGCACCCAGGTCTTCGTAGACGGCTTGCGCTTTCTTATTCCAGTCCAGGCAAGTCCACTCCATACGACCGCAGCCGCGATCGCTGGCGATTTGAATACCGTGCCGCAGCAAGGCCGAGCCGATCCCGCGTTTCTGGTAATCCGGGAGCACGAAGATGTCTTCCAGATACAAGGTGGGGGTCGCAAGAAACGTAGAATAGGTTTCAAAAAAGACGCTGTAGCCCACCGTGGTTTCCACCCCCTCCCAGAAAGCGAGCCAGGCTTCAAATCTTGGCCGCTCGCCAAAACCATGTTCAATCAACCGTTCCTGTGCCGCGGCATCGGGTGGTGGTAATTTTTCAAATTCAGCCAGAGCGACGATCAACCGAAGCAAGGCCGGTGCATCCGCGCGTTGCGCTCGACGAATGAATATCTTCTGACTGCCCACCGATGCGGGATTATCCATGCGTTCCCGTTCTCCAGCATTTTCCTCGACCGTTCCAATTGTTCGGCCCAGCAACTTCATGACCTCGCTACTCGTTACCGATGCATGTGCGATCTCTTACTGGACATGACCGGGCGGTGGAAAATTCTTTGTTGCGGCGTCCAGCACGAGCACCCAGTCCAGGCTTTCGCCCGGGTCCGGGGGAGTGAAGTCGCGTTTACCCAGGCTCGGGAATTCACCAATCGCGGTCGCTGCTCCGGTGCGTGGGTTGTACCACCACGCTTTCACCCGACCGGCGTTTATTTTGCTCATATCGACTTTGAAGGTGCGGCCCACTGGCGCATAGACCATCGCATAGCTGCCGGCGGCGTCGCGCGTGGCCACGAAACGCCGCGTTCCCGCCCCGGGAACCGACGTTTTCACTTCCGCTTCGACAATAACGGAGTCATCCGGGATTCGGGTGAGGAAGGGGCGGGATTCGAGTAATCGGCGAGCGAACTGCATCTGCCCAGCGCCCGGCTGGTCGATCGCTTCAAACCAGGGGAGAAGCGGGCCGTTGATCGGCTTGCGGCCTGGCTGCCACATTTGCCAGACCGAGTGATGCCCGTACGTATGGCCAAAGGCGCCCGTAAACAGATCCCAATAAAGCGGACGTCGCACGTCGGCAGCAATGGAATGGCCGAGGCTTTTCGCGTTGAAGGAGACGGGATGGTCTTCGTAGATCGGTTCAGCGTCGACCACTGGTTTGATGGGTGTGCGGTCGTAGTCCACCCGCGTTTGCGAATAGCGTTCGGTGAACTCGGCAACGTGGCCGTTTTGCCGCATGTTAAAATCGAGCCACTCCTCATCGTGGAACCATTTGGCTGAGCCTTGGCCGCCGGCCGGGTGGAACGTTATAAGGTGCTGGCCGCCGTCGCCGTTGCGAAGGCCCCGAGCCATGGCACGAATGATCCCTTTTTGTTCGTCGGCATCGAGGCTGCGATCGCCTCCCAGAACCCAGATGATTGGCTTGTTCTTGTAACGCTTCCCAAGCCACTCGCCGTAAACCCCGGCGTTCGCCTCGGTGAAAAGTGGTTTGTCAGCGTTGATCTTGTCGTGCCAATAGCGGCCCCAGGTCGGAAGAAAGCCGATAAACATGCCGAGCGACTCAGCTTTGTCGACGATGTAATCCACATGGTCCCAGTAATCGTTGTTCGGACCGTCCTTGACGTCCGGTCTCGCCGGATCAAGCTCGACCAGCGGCAGATGACCGTACGGATTGGGATCGGTCTGGCCGTCCAACTCGGCGATCGCCACAGCCTGAATGACGGTGAAACCTTTCCTGGCGCGGTTGTCCAAATACTTGCCGGCCTCTTCGCGATTCAGGCGGTGAAACAATTCCCAGGCCGTATCGCCGAGGTAGAAGAACGGCGAGCCATCTTCTTTCACCAGGAAGTGTTTGTTGTCGCTGACCTTCAGCCGTGGTGCGGCATTGGCGAGCTGAATGCCGGAAGCGATGACTATGGCAGTGAGAACAGGAACGAGTTTCATGCTGTGAACAGGCCGCTGGTTTTCAGTTTAAAAAGGACTCACACGGTTTCAATCCCGAAGGGTGCGCCATTACTTTTTCATCGGCGCGATGTGATTGGTGAACCATTGATGGTCGGAAATCACGGAACGTGGAAGGAAAGAAATATCATTCGCAGTGACGACGCCGCCTTGTGCACGAACTTTGTTGAGGCCTGGGCTGCGCCACCGTTTCACTTCCGAGTGACCGTCCGCAAATGTAAGGCCAGCGGCGTTGCCATGCCGGCCGGATGGCGCGTCCAGCCAGGGATTGTTATTAAAACTGCGAAGGTTATCGAAGGGGAAAAAATGCGAGTCGTTAATGCTGTTCTCATGCTCGTCGATCAGCACGTAAACGTCCGACGGCCCAGGCCCGGTAAGGTCACCGAATTTCTTCACGGTTTTGAAAACAGCGGCGTGGTTCTGGACCCAGGACGTGGTCGTGTCGCCCATGAACGCATTCATGGAATAACTGCGGTTGCGCCGCACGATTTTGCCGCCGCTCTTCAAGCCAGACTTGTCCGCCGGACAGTGGAAGACTTCGCGGCTGGTTAGATAACGGTAGGTCGGGCTGTTGGTGATGAAGCGATCATCAATGGCTTCCGGCGCTGAAACAACGTTGCCGTCGCACCAGGCTGGCGCCATCGATGAACCGATCGGCCCGAGTGCGACGTCGTTGAAATCCAAGCCATACATCGTGTATGCAAGCCCAAGTTGCTTCGCGTTGTTCAGGCAGGCGATACCGGTTGCCTTGAGCTTTGCCTTGGACAACGCCGGCAGCAACATACTCGCGAGGATGGCGATGATCGCGATGACGACGAGCAGCTCGATGAGCGTGAAACCGGCGCGGGCGAGTTCAATCGCGCGCCCGCCAAACGGCCTGTATGTGTTTAACTCACAGCGCGGCCTCGTAGCGCAGATTTGCAATCTGCCGTCTCGCCGATTTGTAATCGGCAGGGCGTCCGAAAGTTCGAGCGCACTGGCACTTCCCGACGCGCCGTAGAATGCGTGTCTGTTTAACGTGCTGCCGGCGTCCCGCCGGCAGAAACCGTGAGTATTGATCCTTCTCCCGGCGACTCGATGCGGGATTAATCGCAACATAGGCCGCTGCCAGCGAGACGCTGGCAGCACGCTAAGCACATACCAGAATACAATTCTGCGATACAGCAGATTACAAATCTGCGCTACGCCAACCACGCACAGCAGCCGCAGCTTCGAAGCAAACCAACGATTTGAGATGCCGAAGGTGTTCATGTCTTTTTTGTAATCTATTGGCTTTCCCGTGTGACCGCTTTGATGCGTAGCGCAATGTCCTCGGAAAAATTCGGCGCGGACATCTGCCGAACGCCATCGTTGTGTTTGAATTTCTCTGTCTTCTCCACCGTGCCGAGTTTCGGATCGAGCCATTTGGCTTGATAAAACCCGGCCGGCAATTCGACACCAAAAACCACTGCGCCATCGTGTTTTTGAACCGGAACGGGACGTTCGTTGCGCGACTCGCTCGGACGCAAATAAATCGCATATTGCTTTCCGCGCTGCACCAGCGCTCGCGCGGTCATATTCGTCGGCACGCCGCCCTTGATGACGGAATTGTCCGGCTTCATCCGCACGAAGTCGAGGCCGTATAAGAAGTCGCGCAGCACGCGGATCTGCCGGCGGAAGGTTGGGTTGCCCCCGCCGGGCTGCGAGGCCGGATAAACAAAGGCGCCGTCCTCGTGGCCGACCGTAAAAGAATAATCGAGATTGTTGAAAAGCGCACCGCCGGCGATCAGGAAATCCCAGCCTTCCATGCGGTAGGGCGCGTCGTTCGTGCCGCGGAAGCCGGTCTCATTGTCGCCGATGACTTTGTTCAGGTGAAAGTTCATCCCCACCGTGTCCGGAGGCGCGGCGTAATGGAAATTGAAGATCGAAACGGCGGGATGCGGATTCACGACGATTGCCTGCTGGTTAGCGATATTTTGCGAAATGAGCTGGCCGCCGCCGGCGTAACGAGGCGCACGCAACTTCTTCTGGGCGTCCGCGATCACGTCAGCCACGTGGTCTTGCCACGCGATGGTTACGCCGCCGAAGTAAGGCTCGTTGCAGATCTCATAGTAGACGTTGTCGAATTCGCGCAGTTCCATGACGATGCGCCGCGTCATTCGTTCCTGGACCGAAAGCAATCCTCCATGTTGGTCGAGCGTGTAGACGTTGGTGCGCGCGATTTCACCCAGGCCATTGATGTTGTTCGCCACGTTGAACGGACTGAGCTTCCACTGCGCTTCGTCGTACATTGGACAGAATAAATTCAGCTCGACGACGACGGCTCGCTTGCCGGAGTAACGGACAAAATCCCGGAGACGTCTGAAGTAATCTTCGTTCCAACGTGCGAGATCAAACTTGTTGCCGCCGCCCGCGTAACCTGGCACGTCGGTGCGCGCCCAAGGAGTGATGTAGCGATTGGGCGCCGGGGCAAGCGTATTGCGAGCGATGTTGAATGCGCCTTGCGGCTCGACGTACGCGCCGCCGGCAAAGGTGCGCGTTAGGTTCAGTTTGTCCTTCGCAAGCGCATCGAGGTATTTCTTGTAATCGAAGTCGAGATTGAGAACCGCGCCATAGTGTTCGCCCGACGTTATGAGAACCGTCGGCTTGCCGCGCCAAAGGAAGTAATGCGGGTTGTCGGGATGGAGTCGGATTGGTTCGCGCGTGGCAGCGTCAGCAGGGAAATTCCAGATCCCCAGCCCCAAATAGCATAGCCATCCCAAACAGCAAATCTCAAAAGCCTTTCGTTGTTGCAAATTCCATGAAAATGGGGAGCCCGAAGCTTTGTTACCACTGGTAATTTTGAATTCGAAATTTGAACCGCGGCTTTGCATATGGCGCGAAATTTGTTGTTGGCAGTTCCAATCGTTATGCGTAGGCCTGATAAAAGGGCTTCTCGGCGTTCAGCACAAGCAGGATGTTTTCACGCGCCATGCTGCCGCATGTGCTGCGCAGCACGCTGATGACATCGCCCCGGGATTCGGCATCTCGGATCTCGAACACGGTCGGTGGTCTCGGGAAGGAGCGGCCTGCACTCGGTGACCAACGAGGCCGGCATGTCGCGTTACTTTTTCTTTACGAATTGCCAGGCCGCCTGAACGGTGTCGATGTCAGCCGGTGATTTATCCGGGCGAATTCGCACGATGCGGGGAAATCGCAAAGCCAATCCGCTCGTGTGCCGATCGCTTGGCTGGATGGCATCAAACGCGATTTCCAGGACGATATCCGGCTCAACTTCGAGATACCGGCCTCGTTGATGAATCGCCCGGCTCAGGAAATGCCCGGTTAGCTCGGCGATTTCGACATCGGTCAAGCCGGTATATGCTTTGCCGATCGTTCTTAGTTCGCCCGTGGATTCGTCGCGGACGGCGAAGGTGTAATCGCTCAACACGGCTTTACGTTTGCCGTGACCGTATTCAGCACCAACGACGACGCAGTCGAGCAGCGCCAGCGGCTTCTTCAGTTTTAGCCAGGCCAGTCCCCGGCGCCCGGGCGAGTAAACGCTGGCCGGATCTTTAACCATCAGTCCCTCGTTGCCGCGGTCACGCGCAGCGCTAAAAGCAGTCTCGATTTCCCCGACCGATTTCCCCCGAATGATCCGGGCGAGGCAAAACGCGGGCGGCCATGGAGCAGTTGACTCGAGAATTTGGCGGCGTTCATGCAGCGGCTTCTCCAGGAAGGATTGGCCATCGCGCCAGAGGAGATCGAACACCACAAATCGAATAGGAATTTCTACGCCCAGGAAGAGGTCGCCTTCGCGCCGCCCAAGCCGTTTTTGGAGTATAGCGAATGGCAACACTTCCTCGTCGCGCATCGCGAGGATCTCGCCGTCCAGAACCAGGTCAGTGGAAAGATGCCGAATGGCGTCGGTGACTTCCGGGAACGTCGCGCTGATCTCCTTCAAATCTCGAGAGTAAAGCGCCACGCGGTTTCCAACCTTGTGCAACTGGCAGCGAATGCCGTCGTATTTGTCTTCCGCCCACAGAACCGGGGAGGAAGCGACTGAGGAATCTTCAATGCCTAATGGCGCACTCGATCTTTCCAGGAGCCTCTTCCAAATATCGGCGGCGGTTTCTTCCGGAGACGCCAGCATGAATTTGACCGGACGGAACGGAACAAGGGTGGCTGATGCCAGCGTTCTCTGTTGCGCCAGGAGCGCTGTTTCTCCGATGTTTCCCACCAGCAGATTCGCCTGTTTCACATCTTCCAAAGTCGCGTCGAAGGCCCGGGCGATCGCTTCTTCAACCAATCCTTCCTTGAGGCCTATGCGGAGGTCTCCCGTTAGAATTTTGACGAGAAATTTGGACTCGATGGCTGCACACCGCCGGAACGACTCCATCAGGAACGGCAGCTTGGCGAGCGGTCCGCGAGCGGTGTGAACCTTCGTGAAAAGTGCATCAACGTCCGCGATCGAAAGTTCGCTGCCAGCAGGCGATTTTCGTTGCCACAGTTCAAAGGCGGTTTCGCCGGCGTCGCTGTGTTTGAGATAGACCTGATGAAATTCATCCTGGTCGACTCCGGCGACCTGGCGAAGAACATCGCGAATCAGAGCCCAGCCGAGTTGCAACACTTTGTTCTCGCTCGAAGGGAACGGATGGCCGGTGAACCAGGTCGCCACGCGACTAAGCGAGGGCGCCGGCAGCCATTTTACATACTCGGAGAGAACCCGCACCTTTTCCAGTTTCTTGCTCGTGGCGGCGATGGCTGAGCAGGTTTCGGCGAACGTTCGAAACGAATCGTTCGTCGACGATGGACTTGAATTTTTTTTGACCGGGTTTTTCGCCTCCATTTCGAGTTTTGTGGACATGAATCGAACGGCAGAGTTTTGCGCCTCGACGGAGAGGGGAAGCGCCAACTGCTCGTCCTCGCTCAACGCCTGCGCATCGAAACCCAGACGGGACAAAGTTTGCGCGAAATCCGCGGCGAAGCCGTGCAAAGTGAAAATCTTTTTGGGCGACACGCGCTTCACCAACTCGACAAGTTCGGTGAAATCCGCGTGATCGCTGAGCGGGAAAGCTGCGTCCGTCCGGTAACGGAATCGACAGTTGGGATCGACCGCCCAGCCGGTGAGGATTGCCGTGCGAACGGCTCCGAGGTTTTCCAGCATAGCAGAGTTACTTGCGTTCGGCGGGCAGATGAGGACTTTGCCCTTGGCCGATGCGGCATCATATTTTTCATACGTGGGAAAACGTTGTCCGAACTGTTCGTAGATCTGCGTCAGTTTGAAGACTTCACGATGCAACATGATTGGCAGCCCGCCACCGCTCAATCCCTGAAGCAGTTCCTGGCTCTTGCCGAGAGAATAACCCAGCAGCACAGGAGTTTCGTCGTTGTCCAATGCTTCGCGGCAGAACTGCAGCACGCCGTTGAGGACTTCAGCCGTTGGCGGAAAACGGTAGATTGGACGTCCGTACGTCGTTTCCATGATCAGAATATCCGCGGGCCGCGGCTCGCACTTTTCGGCCGAAAGGCCAGGGCGCAACTTGAAGTCGCCGGTGTAAAGAAGTGTGTTCCCCGCAGCTTCGATCCAGGCCATGGCGCTGCCAAAAATGTGACCGGCAGGCAACAAGGTCATTTGATAAGAAAGGCTCTCAATCGCAAATGTCTTTGGTTCTCGGAACGCCAACACTTGTTCCACGCGCTGGCCGCTGAGCCGGGCTTGCATCAATCTTGCCGTTACCTCGCTAAGGATAACTTCCCGGTGCATCCCGATGTGATCGCTGTGCGCGTGACTGACGAACACTCGCTCTGGCCCGCGCTGTGGTTCGTGCGGATCAAGCCATAACGACAATCCTGGCAAATGCACTCCGCCATGCTGAAATCGAATTGCAAATAGCGCCATACCTTGAAAACTTAAGCGCTGATTGAAGAAAAGGAATTTCAAACTCGCCTTGATACAAATGAAGGTCCAACCGGGTCGGAAACCTGAAAACCTGAGGCACGGGGTGGAGTTAATAAAGAAGGCGGCATCAGCCGGAGCGTCGGTCGTCGTGTTGCCAGAGGCGATGCCATTGGGATGGACCGATCCGTCCGCAAAGACCGACGCGGATGAGATTCCCGACGGCTGCTCCTGTTCAGCTTTAAGGGCGGCCGCCCGGCGGATGAAGATTTACGTTTGCTCCGGTTTGGTTGAGCGCTGTGGGAACCGGACTTTCAATGCGGCGGTGCTGATTAATCCTTGCGGCGAAGTCATTCTGCACCATCGGAAAGTGCACGAACTGGACATTGGCCGCGAGTTTTACGCGGTTGGCGACCGATTGGGGGTCGTGGAGACGCCTTTGGGAAAGTTTGGGATCATGATTTGCGCAGATGCGTTTTGTCCGGGACAAGTCATTAGTCGCGCTCTGGGCCGAATGGGAGCTCAGGTGCTCTTGTCACCTTCAAGCTGGGCTGTGCCGCCCGAGCATGACAACCGAAAAGAGCCTTACGGCCAACTCTGGCTGGATAACTACCGGCCCGTGGCACGTGAATTCCGGCTCTGGATAGCGGGAGTTAGCAACGTCGGATGGATTACCGCAGGGCCCTGGCAAGGGCGTAAATGTGTTGGATGCTCGCTGGTTGTTGGACCGTCGGGCAGGGTTGTTCGTCGGGGACCCTATGGGCCGGACGCCGAGTCGGTTCTTGTAGTTTCCATCGACGTGAACGGATTCGTTGAACAGGAGAAGGAAACTTTCGACTCAACTAAAAAAAGACTAACAAATTTATTGACTAAACACCGATAAGTTCTTAGAAAGTAACACAGAAAACAAAATTAGGGGCAGCAAAAGTCCCATCGAATCAGGAAAAACTGCTTGGCTTTAATAGGAAATCTGAAACCCTAAGGAATATGAAAAATAATTGCTCAAAAGTAATCGCCGGGTTCTCCTCCGTGGTCATCTCCCTGGTCACTTACCATTCGGCCAGCGCGGTTACCCCTGGAGCTAGTATTATTTACGACAATACCGCTGCAACGTCTTATCTGAACAATTTCTTTTCGTCCAACCTTGAGTATGGCGATGATATTAATTTTGCCGGCAGCAAGCGCGGGCTGACGGATATTTCGTTTGAATACAACGCTAATATCATTACCTACGACAATACCGAGAAAGTAGTTTTCAGGTTGTATAAGAATGACGGCCTGAATGGAACGCCGAGCACTGTTTTGTTCGATAGCAACACTATCGATGCCGGTGGCACCCCAATCTTCAATGGGATCCAACACGTGGATATTGGCGGCTTGAACCTTCAGGTTCCGGACAACGTGACCTTTACGGTTCAGTTCTCGGGCTTGGGACCTGGTGAGTCGGCGGGATTGACTATGTATGATCCTCCTTCAGTCGGAAAGAGTCTCGCTGGTGGCGTCATTGGCAGCTATGATGACTTCTGGGAGAATGCCGGGGGAACTTGGACGTTGTTTCGCTTCCCAAATGGAAACCCAGCCGGTAATTTCGGAGCAAGGTTTTCGGCAATTCCCGAAGCAAGCACGGTATCTTACGCAATGCTAGGTGGCTTGATTCTACTGGGCTCTCAGGCTTACAGGCGCTTTTCGACGAAGCACTCTTAAAGTTCTAGCGTAGCGCTTGATCCAAGCGGAGATTTTCGCGGGTTGGAAAAATCCAACCCGCTTTTTGCTTTTCCCGATTCCGTTTTTGAGTCCGCTGTCGAAATAGCATTATCTATTCGATCTTGTCGAAGCCTCTACCAAGTAGCATTTGTTTCCAATAAATGAATGATTGCGCAGCGGGGAAGTCTGACGATTAAGGCCTGGCCTGAACGGCATTCGGAGCGGGTGCATCAAAGCGGATAACCGTTTCATTAGTTCTGGCATAGCCGAGTTTTTCGCGGGCTATGCGCTCGAGAGTCTTCGAGTCCTCCTGCAATGATCGGATGGATGATTTGAGTTGCCGTTGTTTTTCTTCCTCCTGTTTGATCTGGAGTTCCAGTTTCAATTTCGACTTCCGAAATGCTTCGTTACTATCGATCAGAGGAAGGTACCAAACGACAACCCCAGCGACCGCCGCAATCAGGAGAAGACAAATGATGGCACGGGTGAGTTTTGTCCAAATCCCCAGATCAACATTCATTCCGGGATGTTAAACACCCAAAAACTCCGGATGGAAAGATCGAAGATGAAACAAAAAACAAATTGGACAACCTGGTTCGAGCCACTACAGTCGTTCGGCCTCGTATGAAGAAACATGTGTTATCCACGGGTCTGGTCTCGTTGCTCTGCGTCAGCGTTTTGGCGACAGCAGTGTTTTGCTACTGCTACATCCAATCGATTCGACGAATGCATCGATTGCAGGCTGTGGCGGCCGAAGCGGCTTTCAACCGCAACCGGATTCAGAGTCTGGCCAACGAGGCAGCAGAATACGGCAAACGAAATAAGTCGATGGAACTGTTGCTTCAGTCGATGAGCCTTTCCGCCAGGAGTCCGGCGTCGACGAACAGTTCAAGGCCGGCCGTTAAATAAGATATGACCGAGCCTGACGTTCCCACTGATCCCTCTTCCAGCCGTACTGACTCGGTGGAATCATTTCAGCAGGCCTGCCATTCTCTCCGCACGCTCATTGATACAGTTCTGGTGATTCTCCTGGTGCTGACGTGGAGCGTGAATATTTTTTTGCTGAAACAGCTCAGCCTGGTGCGCAACGAGGTGGAAGAGCGCCAAAGATTTATCGTCGATTACGAAAAAAACACCGTCCCGTTGATGGGGGAATTTCTGACCAGGCTTCAGAGATTTACCAAGACGAACCCCGATTTTACGAACATCTTGCATAAATACTGGATGCCGACTAACGCCGCGGCGGGAGTTCCAGTTTCGCCACAGTCAAAAGTGAAGAAGTAATTGATTCTGCGGACTTGACCATGGCCCGGATTGCGAAGAAGCGGCCCGAAACGGTTCGCACCCTCGAGTTCGGTGCGTTCGTCCAAAGTCCGGCGCAGATTAGTCACGAGTTCGGCTTGAATCTGTCCCCGCATAGTGAACAGAAATTTGACCCTGGCTGGCAGAGGTGCGCGCATGCCGGGCAGGTGATTTGCAAGGCAACATGGCGACGATGAATGACGAGATTGCGAATGTACGGAATCCAAGTGAAGGCATAAGCGAAAATAAATACCGAGTCACGCTTGTAAAACAAAGCGTAAGCCAGGAGCAGCAGTGAACCGAACAAGCTCAACCACCAGAATGAAACCGGCACCACTACCCGTTTCCGCTTTTCCGTCGCATACCACTGGACAAAGAAACGCGAGAAAAAGATGGCATTGCCGAGCCAGCCGATGATTTTCCAATAATTCCACTCAATCCCAAACAGTTTACCTTCGTGCCAAAGCAGATTCGCGAACCAGTCCATAGTTCAATGGATTTAACTCGACCTCCTGGGAACTCACAAATCAAAACGGGATCTGACCGGCACGGTGGTCGGGAAGGTTCGGAGTTCCGCGTTTACGCGATCCGGTGGTCGCACGGCCCGCAAGCCGCGTAAACGCGGAACTCCAGACCGGGGTTTTCAAAAAGGCTCCTGGTTGATTGACGTGTCACATTTACAAAAAGGCAACCAACGGGTTCATTGCCTCTTCCGTGCCACGGTTTTGAATGGGGCGTAACCCAGAAAAAGAGGATTCCTAACGCTCCACGCGACCCCCGCCGCTCAATCCTTTTCTGCCAGCAACTTTTCGACTTTCTCGGCCAGGCCAGGGCGGGCGTTCATATCGCGCAACTTGCCCTTTTTGTCCACTAGCCACATTGCCGGAATGCTGTTGATTCCGTATTCCTGACCCAATTTATTCTGCCACATCAGGCCATCGAAGTACTGGGGCCAGGTCATTTTCTGTTTGGCCACGAATTTCTCCAAAGCTTCTTTATCTTTGTCGAAACTGATTCCAACAATTTCCAGACCCTGGTCGTGAAGTTTCTCGTAAGCAGCTTTGACATTGGGAAGCTCTTTTACGCACGGGCCGCACCAGGTCGCCCAAAAATCAACGAGCACCACTTTGCCCGTCATCTTCGTCACATCCACCTCGCGGCCATCCACCGCGGTGAACTTAATTGGCAAAGGCTTGCCCACTGCATCCATTTTCTTCAGCAATACCCGGGCTTCTTCCTTCACTGGTTCCGCACCATTTCCATCAACAATTTCCTGGGCCAGCTTGCGCGCATTTTCGCCTTCACTGTTCGACGCAATTTCCAGGAACATCTGGGCAATTTCGGGCCGCTTGGGAAACTCCTTTTGCAGGATACGCACTCCCTTTTCAAACTCGGTGAACACCGCTTGCATTCCCTTGGCCTCGTGGCTCATCGCCGCCCGCTGAATCGCATCGCTGCGCATCTGGAAAAGTTCGTCCTCACTGAGGCTTGGATCTTTTGCGCGCTCTTTCTCGAGTTCCTCTAAACGCGCGAGAAGATTGGTGTTGCCAAGTTGCACGGCGATTACGGTCAGCTCGAATTCCTTTTTTCGCGCTTCTCCCGCCTTCGCGTCTTCCGGGAATCGCGTGTAGAAGTCTTTGGATTTACCAGCCGCCGCGGCGGCGTGCTTTCCCTGGCTCTCGCGGAATTTAGTGATGTCTTCCTCCGAGGGTTTCTCTTTCTGCCACGCTTCCGGGGCCGGCTCCGGCTGGCTGCTTTTCTCGACTTCCTTCCAGGCTTTAGCCGCCTCGCCTGCTTTGGCTGCTTCAACAGCCAAAGCGGTCGATCGCGCAAGCTGGATCAGGAGGCAAATGGCAGTGAGAAAGGCCAGCAAGGTCGATCCAGTGGAGTGGGCGCGTCGTGTTATTGAAACTAACCGGTAAATTTTCATGATGTTGGGGTAGCGAGCGTCTGGCTTTATTCCTGTTCGTTTGTGGTGGAAAGGTTCATCAATGGGTCAAGTTTTGCAAGCACGAGTTGGATGCGGCGCGGGTTGCGCGGCGAGTTGAAGTCGCCTTCGCGAACGTCACGAGCGGCTTCTTTCAACGAGCTCTGCAAGCTGGATTTCAGGACGGCCAACTCGTCGGGCGCTACCTCGATCTTGACCTTTTCCTCCTGTTCAATGCGCATCGCCTTGCGGGCGAACTCGAGCAGAAGCGCGCACGGTTCCAGACAAGGGATGAGGCTCTTGTCTTTCTGGGCGTCTGGCGCCAAGCCTTCGACGGTCCAAAGTCTTTGCTTGAGGCAGAGACGATTATGGCAGCCAGCGCTGATCACTTGAGCAGCCTGGTCATCGTTCAGCATTTGCGTGACGCGATACATGCCAGTCTGCCGATTGGTAAACTCGCGGTAGTGAGTGATGGGCGGGCGTGGTGATCGAGCGGCAAACCAGTCCGCGATCAGACCCGGATAAAGTTGGTTCAACGCTGTCTCCAGTTCCGCGTTGCCGGATGGTCTCAAGCGCCAACCCTTTTGCAAATTCGGGGCAGACTTGAGCGGTCTGAACGCACCTTGAGTGGTGAATTGCGCCAGGGACCGGACGTCGTTGAGGCTAAGCACGCGCAAGGTGTCGGACGACTGTTCGCAATCGTCCACATGGCGCAATTCGAAGCCGGCGGCGGTGCGTCGAATCATCACTTGAGCAACGATCAGCTCGTTCCCGATTTTCGCGACGAGAGCTTCGAGCGCAGGATCTGAGCTTAGAGACATCCGTTGCGACGGTAACCGATCTGCGAAGTTTGCGAAACCAAATCCGATCGGGCGTCTGAAATTAGAGTTGTGGGATCGCCCAGCCGAAGGCATTAACCACGCTGGTCGCGAAGAAATCCCCACCTGTCCAATCCGAACGTCAGATATTCCTGATCCAACTCACTCAGGCCGGATAACAACCGAGGCGAGTTCGTCGAAGCCGCCGTCGGTGCGTTGGTGGACTTGATCTGTGTTTGCCCAAATCGACCAAAATAACCCGACCAGTAAAACAAACACACACCAACGAACTGCCGTCTCGAACTTCCATTTCATAGCCGGGCTGGATTACTTCCCCGCTTGATCGAGCGCGTCGAGAACGATTTTGGGCGTCAACACTTCCGGCAGCACGATCGGCTCGGCCTTCGGATCCTTCGGATAAACCAGGACGAGCGGCACGCCGGCGCGATCGAAACGTTTCAACTCCGCCACGACCTCGGGAGGACTGTCCGTGTTGTCGCCCAACAGCGGTACGGCGTTGATCTCCTTCAGTTTCGCCTGGACCGACGGGATCTCGATGCTGAATTTTTTGTTCGCCTTGCAGGTCAAACACCAGTCCGCCGTGAAATCGACGAATACCGGCCGCGCTTCGGACCGGGCCTTTTGCACCGCTTCCGGGCTCCACGGTTGCCACTGAATCCCGTTCGGATTGTTTTGTTTGCCGGACGCCGACGAAACGGTTCGCGCAGGCGCCCGCCAATTCAATTGGCCTTCGAGAATGTACGCGTACGAGAAAACCAGAACGGCCAGACACGCCGCGATTGACAGGCCCTTTTGTCTCCTGCCGCGTTGGACGAATTCGCCCCAGATCCAGGCGGCGACGCCGAGTCCTACAAGAAAGAGTCCCATCCACAACACACCGTCTTCTCCCAGACGCCGGGTTGACAGCGTCAACAGCCACACGGCAGTCGCGAGCATGGGGAAGCCCATTCCCACTTTGAATTTCTCCATCCACGCGCCCGGTTTGGGCAGATACTTCAGCCAGGACGGTTGCCAGCTCAAAACTACATAAGGCGCGGCCAGACCGACGCCAATGGCCAGGAAAACTAAAACAATGATTCCGGGCGGCTGCGCGAAGGCAAATCCCAAGGCCGGCGCCAGAAATGGCGCCGTGCACGGAGTCGCCAATGTCGTGGCCAGCACGCCGTTAAAAAATGCGCCCGCGTTGCCTTCTTTCGCGGCGAGATTGCCCGCCGCTCCCATCGCCGCGCCGCCCAGATTGACTTCGAAAACGCCGAAAAGATTCAGCGCGACAAGCGTGATCAGGATGGTCATCACGATGAGAAATTGGGGGTTCGAGAATTGCATCCCCCAACTGGCGATGTAACCCGCTTTTTGCACACCAATGATCAGCCCGGCAAGGATAAGAAAGGAAAAAAGAACGCCCAGTGCGTAGATCAAACCTAGTTTTCGCACTTCTTGCGGCGCTTCCCGGCTCTGATTCACGAATCCCAAAATCTTGAGCGCGATGACAGGCAGGACGCACGGCATGATGTTCAGAATCAATCCGCCCAGAAAGGCAAACCCCAGCATCTTCGCCAGGGACTTTTTGGCTTTGCTGGCGATTGGAGTTGTTGACGCCGCAGCTCCGGCAGGTTCTTTCGGCCCCTCGATCGGCACCTTGATCTCGTGCGCAAGCGACGGCCTCGGCCCTTTCGGGTTACCGATGAGGAGCCCTTGAATCTGAGTTGGCCAGACGCCTTCGGCTTTCTTCACCTTCTTGCGCAGCCAAATCTTTCCCGGATCAGTGGGGATGTTATCCGTCACCGGGAGGATTTCATACGTATCACTTGCGTAAGGGTAGAAGTCCGGCGCAGTGACGGTTTCGGTGGTTACCCATTCGATGATTAGCGCGCGGGTATCCTCCGTGGGGTTTCCATCCCAGAAAGCCCGAACGGCGAGGGACGGATCGGTCGTGGGCAACTTGCCTTTCCAGTCTTCGATCAACTTCGCGTCGTCGGACGGTTTCGAGGTGTCGCCCACTGTCAACGAAGCTTTGACCTTCGCGCTGCCCGGGACGCAAGCTTTCTCGCATTCCAGCCACGACACCTTCGCCTGGAAATCCAACTTCCCCCTGGCCACATCGTTGGCCAGCTTCAGCGGCACCAACAACACTGCCTGGTCGTGATAAATGTAAGTCGTGAAGTCGGTTTCCAGGAACCTTTCCGGCGGCGGCCAGAGAATCTCACCGGCGGTCACGCCCGGCGGCAATTCCCATTGAACCTGCGTGGGTTGGCCCGACTCGCCGCTGTTGCGCCAGTATGTGTGCCAGCCGGGTGGCATCCGCAGTTCGATGCCGGCCATCACCGTTTCTCCGGCGCGAGCGGTTTCGGCCGATAATAACAGCCGCGCTTGAGTCTTGTTGCCCATCAAGGCTCCCGGTGCGGTAAAGGAAAAACCGCAAAGCAAAAGGACGTATAGAAGGTGTCGCACACCCTATAGATGCACTAACTGGCAATAAGTTTGAATAAAATTTTGCGTCCGGCAAAATAATCCAATATGTCTGAAAACACAGGTGCCGGCTTCCGCTGGGTGCGAACTGGCGATGAGCTGTTTGCCTTGATGTTGGCTGACGTCGAGGCCGCGCAACGATCGGTGCGGCTGGAGATGTACATTTTCTCCGATAGCCCGGTCGGGCAAAAATTTCGCGATGCGCTGGTGCGTGCCTGCCAACGCGGGGTGCGCGTGCGAGTTTTGATTGACGCGTGGGGTTCCTTTCTTTTGTCGGGAAATTTTTGGAACCCGCTCATGGCCGCGGGAGGCGAGTTCCGGTGGTTCAACACGATCTCTCTCCAGCGCTTCGGATTTCGGAATCATCGCAAGTCCTTGATGTGCGATGAAGAGGTAGCTTTTGTCGGTGGATCTAACATCGCTCCCGAATGGGAGGGTGACGGGATCACCCGTGGCTGGCTGGACTATGGGCTAAGATTGACCGGTCCGATCGCAGCGGCGCTCGCGGTTGCGTTCGATGTCTCCTTCGAACGCACCGATCTTCGTCATCAGCGATTCGCTCGCATTCGCAAGGCGACCTCTCACCAGAAAATCTCTACGCCCGGTGGCGATTTACTATTGAGCGGCCCGG
>JBDTOW010000007.1:0-17081 GCA_039933075.1 Verrucomicrobiota bacterium
CACCGCCTCCATGTTGTGGCTCACAAACAGAATTGTGCGCCCGTGCTCGGCGACGTCCCCCATCTTGCCCAGGCATTTTCGCTGAAACTGAGCATCTCCTACCGCCAGCACCTCATCAACGATCAAAACTTCTGGCTCCAGATGAGCAGCAACGCCGAAAGCAAGCCGCAGGTACATGCCGCTCGAGTAATGTTTCACTGGGGTATCAATGAATCTCCTGACCTCGGCGAAATCGACGATTTCTTCAAACTTGCGTGCGATCTCAGTGCGCTTCATCCCGAGGATTGCGCCGTTCAAAAAGATGTTCTCCCTCCCGGTCAATTCCTGATGGAACCCCGTGCCAACTTCCAAAAGGCTGCCTACCCGGCCGCGGATCTCAGCGAAACCTTCAGTCGGGTCAATAATGCGGGAGAGAATTTTCAAAAGCGTGCTTTTGCCCGCGCCGTTCCGCCCGATAATACCGATAACCTCCCCTTGTTTGACAGTAAACGAAATTTCCTTTAACGCCCAGAAGATATCTTGTTCTTTCCGTGCTCGCCCATTGAGATGCGAAAGGATTTTAAGAGGGTTCTTTATCGCCTCCATCAATCGATCACCTAACAGGCTGTAGCTCTCCTGCCTTTCACCAAGCAAGTACTGCTTGCCCAAACCCTCTACTCGAATTGCGATATCACTCATGTGCAGCTTAAATCTGATCCGCGAACGTCTTTTCCATTCTCCGAAAATAATAAGCTCCACTTATTAGAATTCCCAAGGAAGCCAGAGATGAGACAAAAACCATTGCGCCCGGGGCCGTGCTGGTCCCCGCGGGGTTGCCCAACAATGCCCACCGAAAACCTGCGACTACTCCGACCATCGGGTTAAGACCGTAGATGGTGCGCCAAGGTTCAGACAAGAGCTTGGCTGAGTATGCGATTGGGGAAGCGAACATCCAGAATTGGATGAGGAAAGGAACGACATAACGTACATCTCTGTACTGGACGTTCAAGGCGGTTAACCAGAGTCCGACGCCCAAGACCGTAACAATCGCGAGCAACAAAAAGAACGGCAACCAGATACAATTGATGGTGGGAACAATCCCATAGTAAGCCATCATTGCCAGCAGAAGCAGGAACGCGAGGACGAAGTCCACGAGGCCGGAGAGGACGGTACTAATGGGTATGGCCAAACGCGGAAAAAACACCTTCCTGACCAGGTTGGCATTACTAATCAAGCTGTTAGAGGAATTAGCGAGACCGTTCGCGAAGAAAGTCCAAGGCACCAAGCCCGCAAAGGCGAAAATCGGGTACGGCAGATTGTCAGAGGGCATCTTGGCCAGCTTCCCGAAAAATAAACTGAACACAACCATCGTGAAGAACGGCTGAATGAGAGCCCATGCAGCACCCAAAGCCGTTTGCTTGTAACGGACTTTGATGTCCCGCCAGATCAGAAAGTAAATCAACTCACGGTACTCCCATAGCTCACGGAGATTGAGCGAAACCCAACCGAGGGAGGGTTTAATCCGGATTACCGACAGCTCAGGTGCCAAAATGGGTTGTCGCATGGCAGTATCGGTACTATTCATGGAGCAGAATATATAGAGATTCAGAGCAAAACCAAGCGAAACACTTCAATAATCCCGAGCGAAAATCATATGCCAATTCCGATCACTTAGCTCACTTTCGGCAGGAGATTCGCCATACCGGTACCGCTCTGCAAGGGAAAAGCAGCCGGTGCATCCGGGAGCAAAGATCGGTGTATGTAACCGATACATCCCTTCAATTTCTCGGCGAGGACCCGGACATGCGGCTCATCTACCAGGGTGAGGTGGTCTCCAGGAACTTCGAAAGCATCCACTCCACCCAATGCGAGATGTTTCCAAGCAATCTGCGGATCAATCGGATGGGACAGCCTGTCTGTCGCTTGGAATACCGTAATCCGACCGGTATAAGGTTTCGGTCGATAAAGCTTGGCCGCCAGGAAATTGCACTTCTTAACATTTTGAAGGGCGCGAGGCAATTCACGGCTGCTGTTCAGGTATTTGAAATAATTCTTCTGGAAACGCCGGTTATTAATTCGTCGTTTAATCGTCTTCCCTTTCTGACGTAAATAGGTCAATTTATCGCCTATCGGCAAGGCCGCCAAATTACCGAAGTGAAACTTGATTCGACGCAGCCAGGATAAAGTAATTAATCGATAGTAATCCCGCCTCGCCAGCGTGCCGTAAAATCCCCATGCTCTCACATCGAGGAGAGCCAATAAACCGACCTGTTGACCTTGTGCGAGAAGTTGTTGAGCCATTTCATAAGCCACCACTCCACCGAAGGACATTCCTCCGATCAAATAAGGGCCTTCGGGCTGCACTACTCGAATTTCCTTGAGGTAGTGAGCTGCCATGTCCTCAACTCGCGTCAACGGCGTGGTCTTGCCGTCAAGGCCCCACGACTGGAGCCCGTACACCGGCTGATCGCGTCCCAAATGCCGCGCCAACGCATAATAATTGAGTACATTGCCTCCCACACCGTGGGCAAAGAAAATCGGAGGCATGGAGCCGCCTGGTTGTATCGGAACGAGCGAAGACCAAAGCCGAACCCATCCATCCTCCCGAAGAAAGTTGGCAATTTGCTCGATGGTGGGCGCCTGAAACAACGTCGCCAACGGAAGCGGACGGCCGATTAATTTCTCCATTTGCCCGAAGAGACGAACGGCCAATAACGAATGGCCGCCTAAGTCAAAGAAATTATCCGCTACACTGATCGGCCTCACGCCGAGCACATTTTCCCAAAGCTGTTTAAGCTGGAATTCCAAGGTGTCCCGCGGCGCCAAAATCTCAACTTCCTTTTCGGATCGAACGGTTTCCAAGGCTGCCAGGGCCTTGCGGTCCACTTTGCCGTTTGGAGTCAGCGGCAACTTCTCGATGAAAACAAACCCCGAGGGCACCATATAATCGGGCAGCTTCTGCTTCAGGTAATCGCGTATTTCTTTCGTCGCTAGTGCCGTTGACTTTTGGCACACCAGATAAGCCACGACACGCGAGTCCTGTCGCGCGACGACAGCAGTTTCGCGAACCGCCGAGTGGTGGCGGAGGACGGATTCAATTTCACCCGCCTCAATTCGATAACCTCTTATCTTCACTTGGTTGTCGATCCGTCCAAGAAATTCGACATTGCCGTCGGGGAGATAACGGGCCAAGTCGCCAGTTTTGTAGAGTCGGGCGCCAAGTTGTTCACCGAACGGATTGGGGACGAATTTCTCGGCCGTCAATTCGGGCCGATGGAGATAGCCGCGAGCGAGCCCATCACCCCCGATATAGATTTCACCCGCAACACCAACTGGAACGGGCTGGCCGCTGGAGCTCAGCAGATAAATCTGCTCATTGCTCAGGGGGCGTCCAATCGTCGATGGTCCGCCAGCTTTCCTCAAAGTGAAGGTCGAATAGACCGTCGTTTCGGTCGGACCGTAGAGATCATATACTTTCTGGATTGTCCGGCTTTGATAGATTTGGTCCACGACTCTTGCTGGCAAAAGTTCGCCAGCCAGGTTGACGACCCTTACTGAGTCCGGAATACCACCCGCCCGAAGCAACTCAGCCATCGCCGAGGGAACTGTATTGACGAGTGTTACCTCATTGGCGGCCGGCAATGAGGACAATTGGAGCGCGTTTTCGGCAATGATTACCTTCCCGCCACAATTGAGCGTCACGAACAGTTCAAAAATCGAGAGATCGAAGCAAATGGACGTTGAAGCGAGGACACCTGCCAACTCCTCCGGCGTGAACGCCTGCCTGGCCCAATGCACCAAGGCAATAACACTGTGGTGCTCGATCGCCACTCCTTTCGGTCGTCCACTTGAACCAGAAGTGTATATCACATAGGCCAAATCGTTTGGGGTCGTGCTCACCGAGGGGTTCTGGTCACTGTTCTGCGCTATGTTCGCCCACTCAGTGTCTAAACACACAATGACAGTGCCTCTGTTGCGCCACTTCTGTCGCAGCTTTTCTTCCGTGAGCACCACCGGCGTCCGCGTATCCTCTAGCATGAACGCAAGGCGTGCGTCCGGATAGGCAGGATCCAGCGGTACGTACGCGCCTCCGGCCTTGAGAATACCTAACAATCCAATCACCATCTCCAACGAACGTTCAATGGAAATCCCGACGAGCACTTCCGGTCCGACACCGAGCTTTCGTAAATGGTGAGCCACCTGATTTGCCCGTCGGTTCAACTCCTGATAGGTCAGTTGCTGATTCTGAAATACCAGCGCCACAGCGTCAGGGGTTTGCGCCACCTGAGCTTCGAACAGCCCGGGGATGGAATGATCTCTCGGGTAATCCGTTTGGGTGTCGTTCCACTCCACCAAAAGTTGCTTCCGTTCCCCCACTGTCAGGATGGGCAGGGAACGCAGCCTTGCGGAGGGATTGGCGACAATTGCTTCCAAAAGCGTCTGAAGATGCCCCTGCATGCGAGCAATCGTCTCCGCGTCAAACAAGTCTGTCTTGTAGATGAACGAGGCACGCATCCCGTCCGGACTATCGAGCACCGACAGTGTCAAATCGAACTTAGCTGTCTCCCCCTTTGCCTCCAGTGAGGTCAAACTCAAACCTCGCAAGTCCAACATCCGATTGGTCGCGTTCTGCAATACGAACATGACCTGGAAGAGGGGCGTCGAGCCGATGTCCCGTTGCGGATGCAATTCTTCAACGAGTTTCTCAAAGGGAATATCCTGGTGAGCGTCAGCCCCTAAAGAGGCGTCTCGTACCCTGCGGAGCAATTCCCGAAAAGTTGGATTTCCACTCACGTCAACGCGCAGAACAAGCGTATTGACAAAGCATCCGATCAGGCTTTCCAATTCCGTCCGGTTCCGCCCGGCTATTGGTGAGCCCACCGAGATGTCGTCCTGCTCGGTATAACGATGAAGGAGCGTCTGGAATCCGGTCAACAAAGTCATGAACAGTGTGACGCCTTCTTGCCGGCTTAAACTCCGGAGCGACTCAGAAAGAGAGTGGGGCAAATGAACGGTGTTCGCCGCGCCCTTAAAAGTCAGCGTCGAAGGCCGCGGGCGATCGATCGGCAATTCAAGCCCTATGTGGCCATCCCCGAGCTGTTTCTTCCAGTACGAAAGTTGTGACTCCAGGACCTCGCCTTGCAACCACTGTCTTTGCCAGACAGCGTAGTCTGCGTACTGAATCGGCAAGTCGGCGAGGGGTGAATATTTGCCGTGCGTAAAGGCATCGTAAAGCGCGGCCAGTTCACGAAACAACACGCGCATAGACCAACCGTCGCACACGATATGATGAAGAGTCAGAAACAGCGCGTGATCGTCGGACGACATCCGAATGCACTTTGCGCGAAATAAAGGTCCTGTCGCCAAATCGAATGGACGTTCCGATTCCTCACGGAAAAGGCGTTGCACCTCCTCTTCGCGCTTCTCCTCAGGCAAACAGTTCAAATCACGAAAAGAAAAATCTATCGAACTTTTATCTGAGATCGCTTGCACTGGATTTCCCTCAACCGATACGAATGTAGTGCGCAATGATTCATGGCGTGCGACAATTGCATCCAGAGCATCCCTCAATGCCGTTAAGTTGAGGTGGCCCCGGAGTCGTATTCCTTTTGGAATATTATAGAGGGAACTATCCGGCACTAAACGATCCAGGAACCACAGCCGCTGCTGTGCAAACGAGAGCGGCACCGGACTCGGCCTTCTTCGTTGGAAAATGGATGGTTTCTTGTGACCAGGAACTTGCTTCTGAAGCAGCGCCGACTCCAGGACAATGCGCTGCGCCGGGGAAAGATCGGCAATGCGCTGGCTGATGTTCCTGCTCGTCATTGGGTCTCTCGGTTAGCGAAATATCGGTATCCTAATCCATTTCCTTAACCATTCCAGAGAATTCAACTCCAGCCGCCAGCCACGAGTTGACTCAAATTAAAAGACACCGGGAGTCAGAATTTCCGAGCAGGTAAAGAATAACATTGGCTCTGGGGAGCGGTGGCGGTGAGCCTAAGCCAGGAAATGAAAAAAAAAGAGTGGTTGCCAGAGTTGTGGATCTGCTATGCGCGACAGGGTCAGGGAGGCAAAAGTGCTGAGCTGTGCGAGAACTACGATCACGCGCCTAAGTTTGGCCTCAAATCATTGCAGGATGAGTTGCTTGTGCCCCGTGCCCAGTGGCCGCGGGCAGCTCGGTCCGAAGTCGCGATTGTCCACTGCTAGAGCTTATCCACTCGACCGTCGGCAAACAGTGCGTTCCGAGTGCCAACTACAATATTGGTATCGCCGGTGGTTCTGCCGGTGTGAAAATTCTCGTAATCGAAGGCAAGCGGGGCTTTGTTGGCTGGAAGGGTGACACGCCCCGCGCGCAAGCGGTCCAGCTTACGGCCATTAAAATCCGAGTTCCACATATAACTCGATCCTTCCTTTTTCCAGCGAGCCACGCGATCCTCGAGGCAGCGGAAAACACCGCTGTTGGTGCCGCCAAGATAATTGTGGAGGACCTCAGTGATTGGCAGCAAGGGTGGATCCACGTAAAGCGGATCGCTGGGCAATGGTTCGATCTTCGGCAGCCGGCCCTCATTGTCATCGGCGTACATCGTCACGGCGAGTCCGATTTGTTTGAGATTGCCGACGCAGGAAATCTTCTGCGCCTTCCGCTTCGCACCGGCCAGGGCAGGCATCAGCATCGAGGCCAGGATGCCAATGATGGCGATGACCACCAGCAGTTCGATCAAAGTAAACGCCCGGTCGCGAACGGCCGCGCTGGCGCGCGGAAGGCGGGGAATTAAGGAAGTTTTCATTATATTGGTTCTTGAGTTTGCGGTTGCGGCGTTTAACGCAGCGGTTGAGCACCCTGTCCTGGTTGTTGAAAGCTCTGCATCATTTGACGGCGCTGACGTTTGCGCTGTACCATCTGTTCGGGTGTGCTGTTGCGGATTTCGTTGAGAGATCGATCGATCATTCGTTGCTGAGCTGCCGGATCCTCCATGCGAGCCTGCATGCGCGCCTGGCGCTCTTCCGGCGAGAGATTGCGCATCTCCTCAAATCGGGCTCGTTGCTCCGGAGGTAACGCCTCAAGGCGGGCTGACATCCGCTCGCGCAATACGTCGGGATCGATCCCACCCGGGCCGCGACCCGGCCCGAAACGAGCGGCTTGCAGCACGTACAGGTTATCCCAATTGCGATAAAGGGCCTTGGCGAATTTGTTAACCGCCTCTTCCGTTGTGGCGTTTTTGAGTTCGAGATTCACTTTCAGATCAATCCCATCTTCCGGCACGATTTGGGCCCGAGTCGCGAAGCCGAGCGTCAGCGCCGCTGCGCTTGGTTGCTTGTCCTCAAAACGCAGATTGATAAGGTTGTTCGTGGCAGAGCCCATTCCATCAAAACCGCCTCTGAAACCGCCCCCTCCTCCCACGCTGCCGCGAGAGGCGAAGTTGGTCCAGCGTTTGGCCTCCACATTTTCACCGCTTTGTTGCTGGAGTAACGCCTGAAGTTCCTTGAGCGAACTTTTCTTGTGATAAATGGGATAGAGATGGCTGGAACGAGCTGATACCTGGCCCGCTACCAAATCCAGGACGGCTTCCAGTGGCGCGTTGCGGACTTCGAGCGTGACTCTGCCCTGTACGTCTTTGTTCACAACAATGCTTTCCCACGTTTGCCGTTCGATCTTCCTTACGAGCTGCCTCACCTCCATGTTCCGCACATTGAGCGTCACCAAATTCCGATGTGCCCGCACGGCGGTCCAGGCTCCATAGATGAGAACGACGCCGGCCAACAGCGCCAAGGTGCTTACAAGTTTAGTTCGAGTTTCCATAGTTTACGCATTCCGCTTTTTGCATTCATTGGGGCCTGGCCATTGCTCGCCGTCGACCATACATGCGCAAAACACCCGCGATGACCGCCAAATATTCTTTTGAACCTCTCGCTGGCTGGGGCACAATCGCGTTGCCTTCATTTGCCCGCTTTAGATCGCGCGATCAGCAGCCTCAGCATTTGTTTGCGCGGTTCCGAGCCTGCAAAAAGTTCTTCGGGAAATCTGCGATAAGCCAGCATTTCGTCTTGGATGAGTGTGCCTTGATTGAAGTTTAGTCCCAAGCCGGCGAGGTACTGCAACCGAAGGTTTCGATCCCGGTTTATCTCGGCCTGTTGCAGCCAAGGCCGTAAATCGGACCCTCGCCCGCCATAGGTCGCGAGCAAAATAACCGCTGACTTGAATTCTACCTCCCGAAGCGATCCCGCCACAGCCTCATCTCGATGCAGCCGTTGTTGCAGTTCGTCCACATTAATCCTCATGATATCCGTCTGACCCAACAGCAGGACGTCATAACCCGCTCCGTTGTCATCGTTGCACCACATCGTGCCATTTGGAAAAATATCTAAAAAAGTCGCAATCTCGCTCTTGACGGCGCCTGAATTACTCTCGTACAGCGGCACCCACTGAGTGACCAATCCGCCGGGATTCAAATGCTGCTTTACCAGTTCGAAGTACTCTTGAGTGTAGAGAGTGGCTGCGCCTTTGACCCACGGATGAATTGGATCAGACGTGATGATGTCGAATTTTTCACGTGTGGTAAGGATGTAATGCCGGGCGTCGTCATAGACCATTGCAACTCGAGGATCGTTCACAACATTGTAATTTTCCTGCTTGAAGTAAGGGGCCACCCGTTTAGGAATGAGCGGTTCGATTTCGCAGATGACAATTCTCTCGATGTCGGGATGCACGACAAATGATCCGGCGGTAATTCCCGCCCCGCACCCGACGATCAGCACCGAGCGCGGTTTGGGGTGCAATAGCGCCGGCAGGTGCCCCAGCATTCTTTGAAGCCGCATGTCGCGCGGCCCGGTGGAGGCTTCCACTTTGCCGCTAACATGGAAATTCCGCACACCGTCGCTCATCTCTGTAACGGCGACCGAGGCGTTCATACCCTCGCCCATATAGAGAAGTTTCCGGTCATCATTATAGGTTGGCAGGTAACGACCATGAGCAACCAATTCCCACGGGACCTTGGGCACGCTCCACGCCAGCACACCCGCGAGTCCAATCGATGCCAGCAGTAAGACAGCGTCCCCAATCCGGCGGTTGGGTTTCGTGCGGCCGACGGACAACCTGTCTTTCCGCGGTAGCCAAAGCATTGGCACAAACATCAAAAGAGCAGCCACTGTGGACAGCCCAATGAGAAGCCGCTGTGTCTGCTGTGTGCCCACCCAGCCGATCAGAAAGATACTCGAACCAATCGCGCCAACAATTGCACCTACCGTATTAGCCGCATAGACCCTCCCGACCACCTGGCCCGGATCCTGTCCGCGTGATGCAACCGCCGCCAGCGCTAGCGGGAAACTCGCTCCCCATAGGCAAGTCGCCGGCAGGATAGCCCAACAACAACGCACGAGATCCAATTGAAAATTAAACCATGGACTCCGGGAAAGTGACGGATTGATGGGCCAATAAGGCAGGGACCTGGCGATCATGCAAGCGGTCCAGGCAATCGCGGCGGCTAAAAACATTTGGCAGCAACCCAACGCGATCCGCGGGCGCACGGTCCAGCGCGCCAGAAGCGATCCGACACTGCTGCCGATGCCCAGGCCACCGAGGAATACAGCCAAAATAATAGAAAATGTATAAACGGTCGGGCCGAGCATGAGCGACAACAGGCGTGTCCAAACCACTTCGGCGCCCAAAGCGCACAACCCCGACAATGCGATCGCGAGGTACACCGACCAGGAATCCGCTACTGGTTGGCCGCATTTTTCCTCACCCGTAATAGCAACCGACGTAAGGAGGCTCTGCTCGGAATTCGGATTTGTCGACGAAGGCTCCTCACGTTGGCTGCCACAACGCGAGGTCGCTTGTCGGAGTTGTTGCCCCGTTTGGGCGGCCAGAGCGAAACCTGCCACGGCAACAACTCCGTTTATCGTCGCGGCCACAAAAGTTGCCGTCGCCATGTCATGGACTCTAAGCAGATAAAACCCAGCCAACAGACAACCAAACACGGCTCCCGCAATGTTTCCGCCGTAAAAAAAACCCAACCACGAAACCCCTTGCGGCGTCATCTCGATCCAGCGCGCAATCGCTGGAAGAGTCGCGCCCATCAGGAAGGTGGGCGGCAGCAAACACACTGCGCCAACCGCCGCGCGCAACAAGATCCCCGGAAGACCATGCCCCGAATTTGGCGCATATAGTTTCGCGACAGACGGCATCGCGAGCAACACCAGGATTCCGAAGATGCCTATTCCCAGTTCCAGCAAGGCGTAAACGCGCAAAGGGTGTTGCCGCACCGGGATGAGGCGCGCTAAAGCGAGACTGCCCAGACACATTCCACCCATGAAAGTCCCGAGCAACACTCCCAGGGAAATCGCCGACGAACCGACGACCAGTTGCAGCAACTGGAACCAGACGATCTCGTAAATCAAGGCGGCGCAACCGCTGCCGAGGAACAATAGCCAGAGGAAAGGCAGGAAGCGGCGCATTGCGGCACGACTTGCCGGCTGGTTCGAGGTCGCTTCACTCATAGCGCGAATCTTGGGGCCGCTTGCGCACTCGCCGTCGTTTGCCCCAAACCCACCGGTCGAAACCTGGCAGGGAGAAAGATCTGGTGCTGGATCCGGGTTTTCGCGCGGACGGAGTTGTGTTCCCCGCCAATCCGCTCCGCCGATAGGGGCACGCAAAGTCTATTTCCTGGCGATGCAATACAACTTGTGGTTCGTGCGAATGAAAAGTTGCCCGTTGGCAACCGCGATTGATGAGCGTGTCTGGTCATCGCCTTGTTCGCCCATTGCAATCGTGCCGAGTATCCCGCCCTTCGCCGCATCCATTACGACGACATCCGCTCCAAAGTTCATGAGGTAAAGCTTGCCGTCCGCTCCCGTGGGCGAGGCTTCGAATTTTTGGTTGCCCGGTAACTCGACCGTCCACTTCACGTTTCCGGTCGCGGGATCAACGCGGGAAAGATTCTTCCTCACATCGCTCAGGACGAAGAAGTCGCCATCGTAAAACAGCGGCGTGGGCACATCCGCGGTGAGTTCACGCTTTTGATCACTCTTCCAAACCACGGCGGAGCCATTCAAGCCGCCGTTGCCGCCGGCTTTAATCGCATAGACCAGATCGCGTTTTGGCGCACAGGCAAGAACTACCCCACCGCCTGCGACGGGCGAGGGGACCAACCGCCAATGTCCAATCTTCGTGGGATTCCACGTGCCCCAACGCCAGAGTTCCTTGCCCGTCTCCGGATCGTGTCCGGTGAGGCAGTCGCCGCCAGCAATAAGGATTTCCTTGCGCCCTTGGTATTCAAAAGGAATTGGCGTGCTGTAAGCCTCCAGCGATTCAGCCACCGCTTCGCTCGCACGGACGTGGCGCCAAAGCGTCTTTCCTGTGACCGGATCGATCGCCAAGATAAAAGATTCGATCGGGCCATCGGATCGTCCGCGCCCATGCACCGGCACATTCCGCTGTAAGACTTGCAAGTAGAGTTTGCCGCCGTACAGCAGCGGACTTGAGGAAAAAGTCCACTGAAACGCGAAATCGCCATAATCCTTGGTGATGTTGCGCAACCAGAGTTCCTTGCCGGAATGGTCGAACGCCACCAATCCGCCATTGCTGTAAAAGAAAAATACCCGGTCGGCATCGGCTACAGGTGAGGGCGCGGAAAAGTTACTCTGCTCGTCCCTTCGAATGCCGTCACTCACTTTATTATTCCAGAGCTTTTTGCCGGTCGTTCGGTCGAAGCATACCGCATACAGTGTCTGGGAATTCTCATCCGCCGTGGAGACAAACACATGATCGCCCCAAATGACCGGCGTAGCAGCGCTCGGCCCTGGCAAATCGACACTCCAAAGAGCGGTTTCTTTCGACCATGTGGATGGCAAATCTTTTTCATCCGCTGATCCATTGAAATGTGGCCCTCGCCATTGCGGCCAGTTGCCGGCGGTGGCCGAAAGCGCCGTCGCCACCGTGAGTAAACCAGTCAAGTGATACGCGAGTGAGTATTTCATAATTGCCTTAGGCTACTGTTTATCTCAACGGCTGTCTTCGACCCCGGAGCAGTCTTTTTCACCTCCGGGTGAATACGGCCATTTTTTGCTTTCACCCATCCATGCGCAAGACGAAATCGTAGTCCGCCAATATTCTTTCTCTAAACTTTAAGCCTGGTCCAACCGGTCCAAATGTCCGGTGGATTTTGCCTGTTAATGTTGCTAGAATTTTGCGAATGAGCGATGTGACGCGCATTCTCGAGGCGATCCAGCGGGGCGATTCTCAGGCGGCCGACGAGTTGTTGCCGCTCGTCTACGACGAACTGCGCCGGATCGCCGCCTACAAGATGGCGCAAGAGGCACCGGGTCACACGCTCCAACCTACTGCGCTCGTCCACGAGGCTTGGCTCCGGCTGGCAGGGGACGGGAGTCTGAAGTTTGATGGGCGCGCTCACTTTTTTGCGGTCGCGGCAGAGGCAATGCGCCGCATCCTCGTCGAGGCCGCCCGCCGCAAACGGAGTCTCAAGCGCGGCGGAGACGCCGAACGCCAGCAGTTGGACGAGTCACAATTCGCCCAGAGCGCGCCATCAGAGGAATTGCTGGCGGTCGATGAAGCCCTGGATCTGCTGGCTGCCGAAGACGCGACGGCGGCTAATCTCGTGAAGTTGCGTTATTTCGCGGGCATGACAATGGAGGAGGCCGCGGTCGCGCTCAGTATTCCGCTCCGGTCAGCCGAGCGGCTCTGGACCTATGCCCGGGCCTGGTTGCGCCGGAAAATCGCGGACGGGCGGGTCTGAGAATGCGCTTGGAAGTTTCTGGATTTCCGCGGTAAGCCAACCCTAGCGACCTATGAGAAACGAATCGGGATTCCATCGGCCATAAGGGACAAGAACTGCAAGGATGCGTCACCGCAACTACTTTTTCCAGAATGTACCGGGCACTTCCGTCCCATAATCTGCCGACAAAAGTGAAAGATTTTGGCGGCTTTTTTGCGCCGATTGCGCCTTTATAGTCGGACATGCCTGTCATGAGTGGCGAACGACAATCACCCAACGCAAACGAGCGTGACATTTTTCTTGAAGCGCTTGAGCAGCCAACGGCGCAGGAGCGGGCGGCCTATCTGGATTGCGCCTGTGGTGGCGACCGACTGCTGCGAGGCTCCGTTGAAGCCTTGCTGCAAAATCATAAGGAGGACAATTTTCTGGAAACTCCCGCCGTCGAAGCTCCGCAGTCCGACACAACCCAGCTCGGTCCCAGCGGTACCGTACGGGTCAGCGCAATGACCGAAAAAGCCGGCGACCGTATCGGGCGTTACAAACTTCTCCAGGAGATCGGCGAGGGCGGGTGTGGCACCGTGTACATGGCCGAGCAGGAGGAACCGGTGCGCCGACGGGTCGCGCTCAAGGTCATCAAGCTGGGCATGGACACCAAGTCGGTCATCGCCCGCTTTGAAGCCGAGCGTCAGGCGCTGGCCATGATGGACCATCCGAACATCGCCAAGGTCTTCGACGCGGGCGCCACCGAGACGGGCCGGCCATACTTTGTTATGGAACTGGTGCGCGGCATTCGCATCAACGAGTATTGCGACCAAAACAAGCTCCCCACGCGCGAGCGGCTCGACTTGTTTATCAAGGTCTGCCAGGCCATTCAACACGCCCACCAGAAAGGCATCATTCACCGCGACATCAAGCCCTCGAATATCCTGGTCACGCTGCACGACGGCGTTCCGGTGCCGAAGGTCATCGACTTCGGCATTGCCAAGGCCACCGGACAACGGCTCACGGACAAAACGGTTTTCACCGAGTTCCAGGCGTTCGTGGGCACGCCGGCCTATACGAGCCCGGAGCAGGTCGAGATGAGCGGCTTGGATATCGATACGAGGACCGACATTTACAGTCTGGGTGTGCTCCTCTACGAATTGTTGACGGGCAAGACTCCCTTCGACGCGAAGGAGTTGGTGGCGTCAGGGCTGGAGGAAATGCGCCGCACCATCCGCGAACAGGAGCCGTTGCGGCCCTCGACGCTGCTGCGCACGATGCTCGCCGCGGAAATCACGTCCACCGCCAACCATCGGCAGTCCGAGCCCGCCAAGCTCGCCACCCTTATGCGTGGCGATCTCGACTGGATTGTGATGCAGTCGCTGGAGAAAGACCGGACGCGCCGTTACGCGACCGCCAACGAGCTGGCGATGGACATCCAGCGCTATCTGGGAGGCGAACCTGTGTTAGCCCGGCCAGCCAGCAACCTTTACCGCTTTCAAAAATTCGTCCGGCGTCATCGAGGCGCGATTGCGGCCGCCGCGGGCATTACGGCAACTCTGCTCACCGGAATCACCATCAGTATGTGGCAGGCCGTACGCGCCACGAAAGCCGAACATCGCGCTCTGGAAGCGCAACAACAGGAAACTCAGTTGCGCCAACAGGCCGAACAGGAGCGCGAGCGTGCCGAACAGGAGAAAGCTTCCGCCCGGCTCAACGAATACGTGGCGGACATCAACCTCGCTCAGCAATCGCTGTCAGCCGGTAACTTCCGCCGCGCCATGGAGTTGGTAAACAAACATCGACCCCAGCCCGGCGAGCCAGACCTGCGCGGCTTCGAGTGGCGCTACCTTTGGCAACTCTGCCAGGGCGATGATCACGCGGCGTTTCCGACCCAGGATGGAACCGTGCAATCGATGGCCATTTCGCCAGGCGGTGGGCTGCTGGCCATCGGCCTCCGCGAGAAGCTGAACATTTGGGACATCCGAACCAAGGCGCTGGTCGCCGGCTTGCCCAAGGGGGCCGTCTCGATGTCGTTTTTTCCGGACGGCAAAACCTTGGTAACTGCCAGTTTCTCGACTGTGCGAGTGTGGCGCACCGGGGACTGGTCGGAGCAAACATCGTTACCCGAGAATTCCGGTCCCATCGCCCTGTCGCGTGATGCCACGCGACTGGCCACCGCAAGCCGGGAGGGCGTGCGCATTTGGGACACTTCCACCTGGAAGGAAGAGCGTTTGCTCACGGGCGCCTCAGGGCCAGTGGTCTTTTCTCCCGATGGCGAAACACTGGCGACCGACGCTAAGGAGGGCATCACGTTGTGGCGGCTGAGGACTGGACGGGCGGAACTCGTCCTGCAGGATTCTACCAACGTGTTCACGCGCGGGGGCCGGTTCAGGAGCGAGTCCACCTTCGCCTTTTCGCCCGATGGGAAATCAGTCGTCGCCGCCCGAAACACTTTGACGGCGCGCGGCGTGTTCGTGCTCAGCATCTGGGACGCACAATCCGGCAAAGAGATCGCCGTCATGCCGAGCGACCGAGACCGCATCGAGCACGATGGGTTTATTTCGTCTCTCGCCTTCTCGCCCGACGGACGGACGCTCGCGACCGGCAGTCGGGACCATTCGATTCGCTTGTGGGATTTCGACAAGCGGCAGCGCCTGGTCACGCTCCACGGTAACTTGAGCGAAGTTTGGGCGGTGGTGTTTTCACCCGACGGGCAAACTCTTGTCAGCGGCGCAAAAGACGGCGGCGTGAAATTGTGGGCCACACGGCGTCAGCAAAAGGAAGACACTCTCCCTGGTGCATGGCAACCACTGGCCTTATCGAAGGACAGCCGCACGCTCGCTGCGCTCAGCGGAGCGGGTTCAATCGCTTTTCTCAACCTTGCCACCGGCGAGTCTGAGCAGCAGTTCCCGTTGGAAGGGATGGAAGGGCCACGACGCGGATTTGGATTCAGGCCCGCGGTTGCGATGAGCGGGGATCTTCGAACCCTCGCACAAGGACTGGACGATGGCACGGTCAGGCTCCGAAACACCGAAACCGGTGACATTACAAACTTGAAGGCATCCGACAGCCGCGTTGAGATCATCGCCCTGTCGCCGGACAGCCGTATCCTGATCACCGGCGGCCGCGACCAAAACCTTCGCTGGTGGGATCTCCGCCATCATACCAACACTGTGCTGGCAACCGAAGCCTACCGAGTTTTATTTTCTCCGGATGGCCGCACGCTCGCGGCATTTCAACGAGGGGATAACCTTCAACTGTGGGATATCACCACGCCATCATTGCGTACGAACCTGGTCAGTGACACGCAGCCCGGCCCCGGCTCCGAGGCGGCGTTCTCTCCCGACGGCCGCATCCTTGCGGTGGCAGGCTCGGACGACGCCATTCACATGCTGGATGTGGCTACTGGAAGGCTGCTCGGCACCTTCACCGGTCACAAGCAACCCGTGTTTTCTGTGGCGTTCTCTCCAGACGGCAAAACGCTAGCGACCGCCAGCGACGACAGCACGATGAAACTGTGGAATGTCGCTACCCAGCAGGAATTGCTCAGCTTGCGACGGCTCGGAGGTGTACTGCGCGGATTGATGTTCACACCCGACGGCCGATTGCTGGTCGGCGGCAGCAGCTTCTCCGCACCTTCGGGTGGGTTGCGGTTTTATCGCGCTCCGCTGCTCAGCGAGACTGACACCGCAAATGCGCAGACGGGCCGCAAAACAGAACATTTTTGAGAGTGGTTCGAAATTCCAGACGCTTGTTCGCCAGGCGAAAGTCCAAATTGGGTGTAACCAATCCCTTGGTTGACCGTCATCAAGGGTGAAGCGATTAGCGTTCGACAGTTCGTAGATTTTCGTTATTAAAATGCGACGCGGAAATGAAAGGCAACGGCTCGCGTAATCCTTATGGCAACCAAGAAAAAATCCGGGTGGCTCAAGTGGGTGTTGATTCTGCTCGTGCTGGGCGGCGGGTTCGCTGGCTGGCGCATCTATGAGAAGCGTCCGAAAAACGAAACCCCGAACTACAAAACCGACACGGTCAGTCGAGGTGACATTACGCAGATGGTGACCGCCAACGGCCAGGTCACTCCGGTGAAAAATGTCACCGTCGGCACGCAGGTCTCCGGCATCGTCAAAGAGGTGTTGGTCGATTTCAATTCGCAGGTGACCAACGGGCAAGTTATCGCCCAGATCGATCCCTCGACGTATGAACAGAATATTACCCAATCCGAGGCGGATGTGGCCAGTTCTCAAGCTGCGCTGGAGTACGCCGAGATGAATCATCGCCGCTTCAAAGCTGTTTCGCGTTCGCAGCGATGGCTTCTCAAACAACTGCGCCAGGACGCGCCCCTGCAGCAACGGAGGCCGCTCGCCCTTCCTGAACAGGGCCTTC
>JBDTOW010000008.1:0-16733 GCA_039933075.1 Verrucomicrobiota bacterium
CGACCCGAGTTGACTACATGGATGTTTCGCCCAAGCAATTGGTGTCCGTGGCAGCCAGTTTGATTCCGTTCCTCGAACACGACGATGCAAATCGTGCTTTGATGGGATCGAACATGCAACGGCAGGCGGTGCCGCTGCTGGTAACCGAAGCGCCATTGGTCGCGACCGGCCTGGAGGAACGCGTGGCTCGCGATTCCCGCGCGGTCATCGTTTCCGAGGAAGGTGGCAAGGTCGCCTCGGTGACCGGAAATCAAATCGTCATCACCGCTGACGGGAAGCTTCCGGACGGCAAGAAGAAGATCAAACACGAGCCCAAGGAGAATATTTACGTTTACAACGTGCGAAAGTTCATGCGTTCGAACGCGGCCACGTGTATCAATCAGAAAATTCTGGTCGGCAAGGGAGACGCCGTAAAAAAAGCGCAGGTAATCGCGGATGGACCGTGCACCTCGGGCGGAGAACTGGCGCTGGGACGAAACGTGCTCTGCGCATTTATGCCGTGGAATGGTTATAATTTCGAGGATGCCATTCTAATCAGCGAACGAATCGTTAAAGACGACGTGTTCACTTCGATTCACATTGATGAGTTCGAAGTCGGCGCTCGCGATACGAAACTCGGGCCGGAGGAAATTACCCGCGACATTCCCAATCTGGGTGAAGAAGCTTTGAAAGACCTTGGTCCGGATGGCGTCATCCGTGTGGGGGCGGAAGTCAAGCCCGGCGACATACTCGTGGGTAAAATCACCCCGAAGAGCGAAACCGAGCTGGCTCCGGAAGAGCGGTTGCTCCGCGCGATCTTTGGTGAAAAAGCCGCGGACGTGAAGGACACCTCGTTGAAAGTGCCGTCTGGAACTTACGGCATCGTTATGGATGTGAAGGTATCCGCCAAAAAAGACGCGGACAAGGCAAACACCGTGAAGGTCTCGCCGAGCGATGCCAAAAAGCATACCAAGCAGGTTCAGGAGGAGTTCAAGACCAAGACCGACGAGTTACGCGAACAACTGACCGAAGCCCTCAGCAATATCTTGTTGGGTGAGAAGATTCCGCTCGACGTCGTCAACTCCGAAACGGGTGAGATCATCATCCCGGCCAATCGGAAGATTACCAAGACGCTGCTGCGCAAACTCGCCGCCGTCTATGATCGCATTGAAATCGACCCGTCCCCAATTCGAAACAAGATTAACGAAATCATTGGCTCCTTCAAAAAGAAGTTCGACGATCTGCAGATGCAGTTCGACGAGGAAATGCAGCGCGTCGAAGCGGGCGACGATGTCGATCCTGGCATTATTAAGTCCGTGAAGGTTTACATCGCCTCGAAGCGCAAGCTCTCGGTGGGCGACAAGATGGCGGGCCGTCACGGCAATAAAGGCGTCGTGGCAAAAATCGTCGCGGAAGAGGATATGCCCTATCTAAGCGATGGAACGCCGGTGGATATCGTGCTCAATCCGTTGGGGGTGCCTTCGCGCATGAATGTGGGGCAGGTGTTGGAGACTCACTTGGGCTGGGCGGCGAAACTGCTCGGACTCCGGTTTGCCACGCCCGTGTTCGATGGCATTTTGGAGAAGCAGATCCGCAATTACCTCAAGGAGGCGGAGCTGTCTGAGAACGGGAAGACGCGGTTGTATGACGGGCGAACCGGTGAACGGTTCGACCAGGAAATTGTGGTGGGCTACATCTACATGATGAAACTCGGCCACCTGGTAGCGGATAAAATTCACGCTCGGGCCGTGGGTCCCTATTCGCTGGTGACGCAGCAACCGTTGGGCGGCAAAGCGCAGTACGGCGGCCAGCGCTTCGGCGAAATGGAAGTTTGGGCGATGGAAGCCTATGGCGCGGCGTATACACTACAGGAACTCTTGACGGTCAAATCGGACGACGTTCAAGGCCGCACGCGTATTTATGAAAGCATCGTTAAAGGAGACAATGCGTTGGAGGCGGGAGTTCCCGAATCGTTCAACGTGCTCGTTAAAGAAATGCAATCTTTGGGGCTGGATGTAAAGGTCGGCTATTCGAGTCCGCTGGATCAGCCGGTTCAACCCGGAGCCTTGAGCGCCCTCGGATAAATTGGCGGCAGCTAATTCCCCACAAAAGTTAATCGTATGATGAACACCAAAGAATCCACCCGGGAATTACTCGGTCTGGAAAAGGTTAACCAGGTCGAGTACGTCGCTATTTCGGTCGCGTCGCCGGAATCGATTCGCGCCTGGTCCAAAGGCGAAGTGAAAAATCCGGAAACGATCAATTATCGCACTTTCAAGCCGGAGAAGGGCGGCTTGTTCTGCGAACGAATCTTCGGACCCGTCAAAGACTGGGAATGTTCGTGCGGCAAGTACAAACGCATAAAACATCGGGGAGTGGTTTGTGACCGCTGCGGCGTCGAGGTAACGCTTTCGCGCGTGCGCCGCGAACGGATGGGGCATATCGAGCTGGCCGTTCCGGTCTCCCACATCTGGTTCTTCAAATGCATGCCGTCGCGCATCGGCTTGATGCTCGATATGACCGCACGCAACCTGGAAAGGATTATCTATTACGAAGATTACCTCGTGATTGATCCGGGTGCGACCCCGCTCAAGCAGCATCAATTGCTCAGCGAAATGGAATATCGCGAGGCGAAGGAAACTTACGGCGCCGACGCGTTCGTGGCGAAAATGGGGGCCGAAGCGGTGCGCGAAGCCCTAACCAAAGTCGATTTGCAGAAACAGATCGATCAGTTGCAAATCGCGATGACCGAGACAAAGAGCAAACAGATTCGTAAGAAGATCGCAAAAAGAATCAAGTTGCTCCAGGGCTTTCTCGCATCGAAAAGCCGGCCCGAATGGATGATCCTGACGGTTCTGCCGGTTATCCCGCCGGATCTACGGCCGCTGGTGCCGCTGGAAGGCGGCCGTTTCGCCACATCGGATCTGAACGATTTGTATCGGCGAGTGATCAACCGCAACAACCGGTTGAAAAACCTGCTTCAACTGAAGACGCCCGAAGTCATTATTCGCAATGAAAAGCGAATGTTGCAAGAGGCGGTGGACGCCTTGTTCGACAACGGCCGCCATGGTCGCGCGGTGACGGGCGCCGGCAATCGCCCATTGAAATCGCTCAGCGACATGCTCAAAGGCAAGAGTGGCCGATTCCGCCAGAATTTGCTCGGCAAACGCGTCGATTATTCGGGCCGCTCGGTGATCGTCATCGGACCAGAATTAAAACTGCATCAATGCGGTTTGCCGAAGAAGATGGCGCTGGTGTTGTTCGAGCCGTTCATTATTCGCCGGTTGAAAGAACTTGGTTACGTGCACACCGTGCGCTCTGCCAAGAAGATGATCGAGCGCCAGTCGCCCGAGGTGTGGGACATCCTCGAGGAAGTTACGAAAGGTCATCCGGTATTGCTGAATCGCGCGCCGACCTTGCACCGGCTTTCCATCCAGGCTTTCGAACCGCTCTTGATCGAGGGCGAGGCCATCCGGATTCATCCGCTGGTGTGTACCGCTTACAACGCGGACTTCGACGGCGATCAGATGGCGGTGCATGTTCCGCTTTCGGTCGAGGCACAGATGGAAGCGCGATTGTTAATGATGGCGCCGAACAATATTTTCAATCCATCCAGCGGCAAGCCGATCATGACGCCCACTCAAGATATCACACTCGGCTGCTATTATCTGACGGCAAACCCTCGAGAGATCGGCAACCAGGAGACCAATACAAAACATCTCAAGCTCTTCGGTTCGAAGAGCGAGGTCGTCTTCGCCCATGCCGATGGCGCGATAACCACTCACGAGAAGATTCGGCTCGCCAACCCGGATCACGGTAAGAAGACGGAATATGGTGATTCGGAGAAGAAAGTGATCGAGACGACTGTAGGCCGCGTCGTTTTCAGCGAGATCTGGCCCGAGGATTTGGGTTTCCCGAACCGAGTCATGGGCAAATCGCAACTCGGCGATCTGATCTGGCGTTGCTACAAGATTTGCGGTCACGAAAAAACTGTGATTGCGCTCGATCGGCTGAAGGAGCTTGGTTTCCAGGAGGCAACGCGCGCCGGAGTTTCGATCGGAATCGACGACATGATCATCCCGAAGGAAAAGACTCAGGAGATCGAGACCGCGCAAAAACAGATTGCCGAAGTGGAGAAACAATACCGCAAAGGAATCATCACGCCGGGTGAACGCTACAACAAGATTATCGATATCTGGACGCACTGCACCGATCAGATTTCGAACGTCATGCTGCGTACTCTGGAATATAACCAGGGCAAAAAGGAGTACAATCCCGTCTGGCTCATGGTGGACTCGGGCGCTCGCGGAAATCGTCAGCAGGTCCGTCAGCTTGCCGGCGTTCGCGGGCTGATGGCAAAACCATCCGGGGACATCATCGAAAAGCCGATTCTGGCCAATTTCCGCGAAGGATTGACGGTGCTCGAATACTTCATCTCGACTCACGGCGCCCGCAAGGGATTGGCCGACACCGCGCTCAAAACCGCCGACTCGGGGTACATGACGCGAAAGCTCGTCGACGTGGCGCAGGATGTTATCATCCGCGAAGAGGATTGTGGCACTACCAACGGCATTTGGGTCCAGGCTATTTACGAGGGCGAAGACGAAGTGGTCAAGTTGGGCGAACGACTCGTGGGCCGGTTCTCTTGTGATGATATCGCCGAACCTAGCAATCCCAAAAATGTAATCGCCCGGGCGAACGAAGAGATCGATGAAGTCAAAGGCAAGCTGATTGAGAAATCCGGAATTGAACGCGTCAAAATCCGTTCGGTGCTCACCTGCGAGAGCAAATACGGAATTTGCATCGGCTGTTATGGTCGCAATCTCGCCACGGGCGGCTTGGTCAAGCTGGGTGAGGCCGTTGGGATTATTGCGGCTCAATCCATTGGTGAACCCGGCACCCAGCTCACCATGCGCACGTTCCACATCGGTGGCACCGCTTCACAGGTGTTCAAGCAACCTCAAATCAAGGCCAAGTTCGACGGCATTGTCCGTTATAACGATCTTCGCCTGGTGGAATTGGAGGACGGCAACAACATCGTCCTGAATAAGAACGGGACGCTATCCATCCTGGCCGACGACGGCCGCGAACTCGAGGCGCACAACATCGTGATCGGTTCGGTCATTTCGGTGCGCAATGGCAATCGGGTGAAGAAGGGCGAAACCTTCGTCCAATGGGATCCCTATAATGTGCCAATCCTGTCAGAGAAGGCAGGCCGTGTAAAATTCCATGACATCATCGAAGGAGTCACGATGAAACACGAGGTTGATGAAACCACGGGCCAGGAGGCTATGGTGATTATCGATCACAAGGAAGATTTACATCCGCAAATCATCATCCTCGATGAGAAGGCGGCCCCGGCTGCGAATTACCCGATACCTTCCGGGGCACACATCGTCGTCGATGAGGGGAGCAAAATCGTGGCTGGCACGCTCATGGCGAAAACGCCGCGCAAGACCTCGAAAACCAAAGACATCACTGGTGGACTGCCCCGTGTGGCTGAGTTGTTTGAGGCACGTCGTCCGAAAGATGCTGCCGAGATTTCCAAGATCGACGGCGTGGTTGATTTCGGCCCAAGCATCCGCGGCAAACGATGCATTTTGATCAAAGATCCCAAGATCGGGTTGGAGGAGGAGCACCTCATTCCAATCGGCAAACACGTCATTGTTTTCAAGGGCGACTTTGTGAAGAAAGGGCAGCAGTTGACCGAAGGTCCGGTCGTTCCGCACGAAATTCTGGATGTATGCGGACCTCAGGAATTGCAGGAGCATCTGGTCAACGAAGTGCAGGAAGTTTACCGCCTGCAGGGCGTGACGATTAACGACAAACACATTGAGATCATCGTGCGCCAGATGCTGCGCAAAGTGCGTATCACCGAACCTGGCGACACAATGTTCCTGTGGGGTGAACAGATTGATAAACTTGCCTTCGAGGAAGAAAATCAGCGCGTGGAAAAGATGGGTGGCAAACCTGCCGAGGCGCAGCCGGTTTTGTTAGGTATCACCAAGGCCTCCCTGGAGACCGAGAGTTTCCTCAGTGCGGCTTCATTTCAGGACACGACTCGCGTTCTCACGGAGGCCGCCACGATGGGCAAAGTCGATCGCCTGCGTGGATTCAAGGAAAACGTAATCATGGGTCACATCATTCCCGCGGGCACTGGCTTTAGCTATCATCGCAACCTTCGGCTTACGCCGCTCGTCGAAGAGCTCCCCGCAGAGGAGCCGAAGCCGTTGATCGAAGAACCGATGGCCGGTTGACGTGCGGACACAACGTATTTGATAAGATCTTTCAAATATTTGTTGCAACCAAAAGTTCCCTTGTTATCATCCGCACTCCGTTTTCCCGAGGGAAAATACAATGCGGGTAACTGAAAGATGTCGCAATGCCGACTATCAACCAACTCGTCCGAAAAGGGCGACAAAAACTAAAATACAAGTCCAAGTCTCCGGCTTTGGAACGGGCTCCCTTTCGTCGAGGCGTCTGTATTCAGGTGATGACGCGCACGCCCAAGAAACCAAACTCTGCGATGCGCAAAGTTGCCAAAGTCAGGCTGACGAACGGCTATGAGATTATCGCCTACATTCCGGATGAAGGGCACAACCTCCAAGAGCATTCAATTGTTCTGGTGCGGGGGGGGCGAGTTAAGGATTTGCCCGGCGTGCGTTACCACATTGTTCGCGGAACTTTGGACGCAGCGGGAGTGGAGAAGCGGCGAGTGAGCCGCTCGAAATACGGAGTGAAGCGACCGAAAGCGGCCAAAGTGGCGGCTGAGGCCAAGTAAAGATTCTATGTCTCGACGTCGTCAAGCAGATAAGCGCCCTCTGGTAGTTGATGCCAAGTATCACAGCACCCTGGTGACGCGCTTGGTTAACACGGTCATGATCTTTGGCAAAAAGAGCGTCGCGCAACGGATCGTTTACGGGGCCTTCGACAGCATCATAACAAAGAACCCCAGTTCAAATCCGCTCGAGATTTTGCAACGCGCCGTGGACAACGCCAAGCCGCGGTTGGAAGTCAAGCCGCGTCGTGTCGGAGGCGCAACGTATCAAGTCCCGGTCGAGGTGACGACGGATCGACAGTTATCGCTGGCGGTTCGCTGGCTGGTCGATTTGGCTGATGCACGCAAAGGGATTTCCATGAAGGAAGCCCTGGCATCCGAGATTATGGATGCCTATACGGGCCAGGGAAACGCAATTCGCAAACGGGATGAAGTGCATAAAATGGCCCAGGCGAACAAGGCGTTCGCCCATTTCCGCTGGTAGTTAATCAAAGGTTTAATGCGCCCCGAAGGCCGAAGCATATCGGGGCGTTTTTATTCTCTGAAATAGATGGAAGCAGTAGCCGAAAATATCAAATCAGTGAATTCGCCCAAGCGACTCTTTGCGATGGAGCGAACCCGCAACATCGGGATCGCCGCGCACATCGACGCGGGGAAGACCACGACCACTGAGCGGATTCTTTTCTACACCGGCCTCATCCATAAGATGGGTGATGTGGATGACGGCAATACCGTCACCGACTGGATGGACCAGGAGCGCGAACGAGGTATTACGATCACTTCGGCGGCGACAACCTGCTATTGGACCCAAAAGGAGGACGGCCTGCAGAAGTCTTTTCTCGGCCTTGCCCATCGGATCAACATCATCGACACCCCGGGGCACGTCGACTTCACAGCGGAAGTGGAACGATCGTTGCGTGTGCTCGATGGTGCCGTCGCCGTGTTCTGTGGCGTCGCGGGTGTGCAGCCACAGTCGGAAACCGTCTGGCGGCAGGCGACCAAATACAAAGTTCCTCGGATTGCGTTCATCAACAAGATGGATCGTGTCGGGGCGAATTTCGAAAACGCGCTTGCGGAAATGCGAAAGAAACTTGGCGCCTACGCCTATCCGGTGGGCCTGCCGGTCGGCAAGGAGGATTACTTTCGGGGAGTGATCGACGTCATCAATCAGCAAGCGATCATTTACGATGAAGCCGACGAAGCCGGCCTCAAGTATTCCGTCTGCGAAATCCCCGATGAGTACAAGGAACGTGCTAAGCTCGCGCTGGCTGAATTAATCGATGCTGTGTCTAACAAGGACGATGCGATTGCTGAGTTGGTGATCGAAGAAAAGCTGATTGAGCCGCTCGTCTTGAAGCAGGCGATCCGTCGTTTGACTTGCAAGAACGAGATGGTCCCGGTTTTGTGCGGATCGGCTTTCAAGAAAAAAGGCGTGCAACCGCTCATCGATGCGGTGATCGATTTCCTCCCGTCGCCGCCGGAAGTTCCTCCGGCGATTGGTCAGGACCCTTCTGATCCGAACCGGAAGATCGAGGTTTTATCGGATGACAATGGCAAGTTCTGTTCGCTCGCATTCAAGCTGTGGACGGATCCGTTTGTCGGCAAGCTGGTCTTTTTCCGCGTTTACAGCGGTCAGCTCAAAAAGGGAGACGTGATTTACAATCCGCGGACGAACAAGCGAGATCGCGTGAGCCGGGTGATGATGATTCAGGCCGATAAACGAATTGAGGTGGAAACGACTTACGCGGGTGACATCGCGGCGCTCGTCGGATTGAAGAACATCACCACCGGTGACACGCTGTGTGATGAGGACCTTCCCGTGTTGCTGGAACCGCCGACGTTTCCAGATCCGGTCATCTCGATGGCGATCGAGCCGAAGACGAAAGCGGATCAGGAAAAAATGTCTGTCGGCTTGCAACGCCTGGCGGAGGAGGATCCGACATTCCGTTGCTTTACCAATAAGGAAACCGGACAACTCATCATCGCCGGCATGGGTGAGTTGCACTTGGAAATCATTCGCGACCGTTTGCTGCGCGAGTTCAAGGTCGACGCGAACGCGGGCGCTCCTCAGATTGCCTATCGCGAGACCATCACCAAAGCCGCCGAGGGCGAAGGCAAGTTTATTCGCCAGAGCGGTGGCCGTGGCCAGTACGGTCATGCCGAGGTGAAAGTAGAACCGAACGAACGCGGAAAGGGAGTCGAGATCACCAATGACATCGTCGGCGGGTTGATCCCAAGGGAATACATTCCAGCCGTCATCGATGGCGTCGAAGAAGCGATCGCCAGCGGCGTCCTGGCGGGCTATCCTCTCATCGACATCAAGGTTAGCATTTTTGACGGCAGCTTTCACGAAGTGGACTCCAGCGAACTGGCGTTCAAGATGGCGGGTATTTTCGCGCTCAAGGAGGCCGCGAGGAAAGCCAACTTAATCCTGCTGGAGCCGATCATGAAGGTTGAGGTTACAACCCCCGACGAGTATCAGGGCGATTTACTTGGCGATCTGAATCGGCGCCGCGGCAAGATTCAGAGTATTGAAGCAAAAAACAACTCGACAAGTCTTTATGCCGAGGTGCCGCTGGCGGAAATGTTCGGATACGCCACGGCGATTCGTTCCCTCTCCAAGGGGCGCGCCGCCTACTCGATGGAGCCGTCCCATTTTGATCCGGTGCCCGCCAGCATCGTGGCAACCATTCTGGATTCCGCCAAACCCAAACCGGCACGAACCTAAAAACCTTAATTTGCTCTTTGATATGGCTGGACAACGCATTCGGATTCGATTGAAAGCTTACGATCACCGGGTCATCGACCAATCGGCTCATGACATCGTGGAAACGGTGAAACGCACTGGCGCGCGAGTGGCCGGGCCGATACCATTGCCGACCCGCATCGAACGTTTCACCGTGCAGCGTTCTCCGCATGCCGACAAGAAGTCGCAGGAAACGTTCGAGCAGCGCACCCACAAACGGCTGCTTGATATTCTGGATCCGACTGCCAAAACGGTGGACGAGTTGAAAAAATTGAACCTGCCGGCCGGCGTCGATATCACCATCAAAATATAAGGGTTATGATTGGACTGATTGGAAAGAAACTGGGACAAACCCGCGTTTACGACGCCAAAGGCAACGCCGTGCCTGTCACCGTGGTTCTGGCGGGCCCTAATCGCGTAATCCAATGCAAGACCGTCGAGACCGACGGTTATAATGCGGTGCAGCTTGGCTTCGGTGATCAGAAGGAACAGCGTTTGACGAAGCCTCTGCTCGCGCACATCAAGAAGCATAATGCTGCGGCGGTGAAGCGGTTGCGCGAGTTCCGCGATTTCTCCATCTCGGTTAAGCCCGGCGATTTGCTCAACGTAAACATTTTTTCCAACGGCGATTTCGTTGACGCGATCGGGGTCACCAAAGGGAAGGGTTTTGAAGGTGTCATGAAACGGCATCATTTTCGTGGTGGGGATATGACGCACGGCGCGAAAGGTTGGCACCGCCGGGGTGGGGCGATCGGACAGCGCTTGTTCCCGGGCACGGTGATGCGCGGCCATCGCATGCCGGGTCACATGGGACAGGTCCGCCGTACGACTCAGAATTTGGAGATCATCCAGGTCCGCGAAGCGGATAATTTATTGTTGATAAAAGGGGCGATTCCGGGAGCGAACGGCGACTATGTGATTATCAGGGAATCAAAGAAAAACCCTAAAGCAGCCCCGAAAGCAAAGTAATCCACGGCGGCCTAAATGAAACTTACAGTCAAAGATATTAAAGGGAACGATCAGGGCGAACTCGAGGTTCGCTTTCCGTTGATCGAAAACGGCAAGGGCACGCAGGCGGTTCACGATGTGGTCGTGGCTTATAATGCGGCCCAGCGGAGCGGTACCGCCTGCACCAAGACCATGGGCGAAGTTGCGGGAACGGGCAAGAAACCGTGGCGACAGAAAGGCACTGGCCGAGCGCGCGCCGGTTCATTTGCGTCCCCGTTATGGCGAGGCGGAGGAGTCGTGTTCGGGCCGAAGCCGCGGGATTTCGGCAAGAATGTTTCGGGGCGCACAAAACAGTTGGCCCTCCGCAAGGCGCTGAGCGAACGATTGCGGGCCGGGGACGTATTGATCGTTGATGACATCAAGCTGGAATCCCACAAGACCAAGGAGCTTTTGAACGCCCTGGCAGGTCTGCAATTGCAGGGGAAGGCTCTGATTGTAACTTCGACTGTCGATCGAAATTTGTCGCTGGCTTCTGGTAACATTGGGCACGTTGAGGTAACAACGAGCGATTCGCTGAACACGTATCAGGTGTTGCGCCCAAATAAACTGGTATTTACTCGCAGCGCGTTCGAGAAGATCGAAGAACGCATGAGTCAGAGCAAATCGTGACACCATGAATTCCTTTGAAATCATCAAGACAGTTCGGGTGACTGAAAAGGGCACCGCGCAGGGCGCGAAATTTAACCAATACACGGTTGTCGCGGATCGGCGGGCCAACAAGGTACAGATTCGCCAGGCCGTTCAGGAACTGTTCAACGTCAAAGTTGAGCGGGTCAACACCCTCAACGTGCGCGGCAAAGACCGCCGGCAACGGACAGCATCGGCAGGTAGAGCTCCAAATTGGAAAAAGGCCATCGTCACGCTTAAGAAAGGCGATAAGATCAGCCTTACCTGACGCTCTTTGAATTATGCCCGTTAAATCATTCAGACCACTGACGCCGTCGACGCGGTACATTACGATCGCGTCGTACGACGAGATCACGAAAACCAAGCCGGAAAAGAGCCTGGTGTTCACTCGCAAGAAAACGGGCGGACGGAATTGCTACGGACGCATCACCAGCCGGGGAATTGGTGGCGGCAATAAGCAGAAGATCCGGAACGTCGATTTCAAACGCAACAAGCATGGAGTGGAAGCGAGCGTTCTGGCGATCGAATATGACCCGCGTCGCTCGGCCCGCCTCGCGCTGCTGCAATATGTGGACGGCGAAAAGCGCTATATTCTGGCGCCGGCCGGCTTGCAGGTAGGCGCGAAATTGAAGAGTGGCGCTACGGCTCCGCCGGAGATTGGCAACAGCCTTCCGCTAAAGTCGGTTCCGATCGGCATGGCGATTCATAATTTAGAACTGATTCCCGGCCGGGGAGCCCAGTTGGTTCGCTCCGCTGGAGGGGCGGCGACGTTGATGTCGCGAGACGAGGGTTATGCCCAGATTCGTTTGCCTTCGGGCGAAATCCGAAAGATCAACGAAAGCTGTTATGCCACCATCGGCCAAGTGGGCAATACCGAGCACGAGAACGTGGTTCTCGGCAAGGCGGGAAGAAGCCGGCACCGCGGGATTCGTCCGCTGAGTCGCGCCGTGGCCAAGAATCCGGTGGATCATCCGATGGGTGGCGGCGCCGGGAAAACGTCCGGTGGCGGTCATCCGGTCACGCCTTGGGGCGTGATTACAAAAGGCTTCAGGACCCGGAACAAGAGAAAACTGTCGAGCCGTTTTATCGTTGTGCGGCGTGACGGTCGGCCAATGAAACAATATTAGCTTTTATGGGACGTTCGATCAAAAAGGGACCGTTCGTGGATTTTCATCTAATGGAAAAGATCACAAAGATGAATGCGGCAGGCGGAAAAAAACCGATCAAAACCTGGTCGCGCCGTTCGATGATCACGCCGGATTTTGTTGGCCATACTTTTCAAGTTCACAACGGGAAGATTTTTAACGCGGTGTTCGTCACAGAGAACATGGTGGGACATCGGCTCGGCGAGTTTTCACTTACTCGAACATTCAAAAAACATGGCGCGCACACGGCCAAGGCGGAGGCCAAATAATTCCATGCAAGTCCACGCGATTACCCGCAACGTCCGCATGTCCGCCCAGAAAGTTCGGGAGGTGACTCGGCAAATCCAGGGGATGGGCGCGCTCGAGGCGCAGGCGGTTCTTGCGGTGGTGCCGCGCAAGTCCGCTTACTGGGTCGCCAAAACCTTGAAGTCCGCCATCGCCAATGCGGAGAACAATAATGGAGCCAAGAGCGAAACGCTGCGGATCAAAGAGGCGGTCGCCGGCACAGCGACCACGATGAAGCGGTCCATCCCGAAAGCGCGAGGTTCAGCCGGCCCGATTTTGAAACGAAGTTGCCACATCAAGATTGTTGTATCTGACGAGTAATTCGTATGGGACAGAAAACTAATCCGATAGGTTTCCGCATCGCAGTCACCAAGGACTGGCGGTCGAAATGGTACGCCGACAAGAAGGAGTTCGGCAAATTGCTCGCCGAGGATCGGAAGATTCGCGAACTGCTAATGAAGAAGCTTGAGTCGGCTTCTGTTCCTAAAATTCACATTGAGCGGGCGGCCACTCGTTGCCGGATCACGATTTTCACCGCTCGTCCGGGTGTGGTGATCGGGAGAAAGGGCGCGGAAATCGACAAGCTTAAGGAGGAACTAAGCAAAATGACGGGCAAGGAGATCTATGTCGACATCCAGGAGATTAAGTCGCCCGAAATAGACGCCCAATTGGTGGCTGACAACGTGGCGTTGCAGTTAGAACGTCGAATATCCTTCCGCCGTGCGATGAAGAAGGCAGTTCAGACAGCGATGGATTTCGGCGCGGAAGGAATTAAGATTCGCTGTTCCGGCCGCTTGGGTGGTGCGGAACTTGCGCGGGTGGAGATGTATCACGAAGGCCGGGTCCCGCTCCACACGCTGCGCGCCAATATTGAATACGGGTTTGCGGAGGCGAACACGGTTTATGGCAAGTTGGGGATCAAGTGTTGGATTTGCAAAGGCGAAACCAAGGCCGAGAAGCCCGTGGCGACTACGGTCGCAGGGTCCACGGAAGCGAATTGATTTTTCGAACGGGAATTTGTTATGCCATTACAGCCGGCCAGAGTGAAGTATCGCAAAATGCACCGCGGCAGCCGGACCGGACTGGCCTCGCGCGGAGCGACGGTGGCGTTCGGCGAATATGGTCTGCAATCCCTCGAGCGGTGCTGGTTGGATACGAAAGAAATCGAAGCGGCGCGTGTGGCGATTACCCGGTTTATGAAACGCCGCGGCAAAGTTTGGATTCGAATCTTTCCCGACAAATCCTACACCAAAAAGCCGTTGGAAACTCGAATGGGAAAAGGCAAAGGACCTCTCGAGTCGTGGGTTGCGGTAATTCGTCCGGCGAACGTCTTGTTTGAAGTTGATGGCGTTGCGGTCGCGGTGGCGCGCGAGGCCATGCGCCTGGCCGCGGCCAAACTGCCGATTCGGACCAAGTTTATTTCGCGCCATAAGATTGGCTAGAGGACGGAGACGAAAATGAAAATGCTCGAACTTAAAGATTTGACGACCGTGGAGCTGACGGCTAAGAGCCGGGACTTGCGTCGCGAACTATTCAATTTGCGCCTGCAACAAGCCAGTGCACAGTTGGAGAAGCCGGCGCGGCTTCGGACCCTGCGCCGCGATGTTGCCCGGGTGGAAACCCGTATCTCTCAGCTACGGCACAAGTCGAACTGAATCTTGACCTATGTCTGAAACCACAACCAGCCGCGGCCATCGCAAGGAACGAATGGGTGAGGTCATCTCGAACAAGATGACCAAAACCATCGTCGTTCGCGTCGAGCGGCGTTTGCCTCACCCGAAATTTCGCAAGGTAGTCACCCACTATAATAAGTTCTATGCGCACGATGAGAAGGGCGAAGCCAAATTAGGGGATCGAGTGCGAATCATCGAAACTCGCCCGCTTTCCAAGACCAAACGGTGGCGTTTGGTGGAAGTGATCGAGCGCAAAGAGGTGGTGGCCCCTATCGCGCCTTAGACCTCTGGATTCTTATGTTGCAAATTCGTTCCATATTGGATGTGGCCGACAATAGCGGCGCCAAGCGCGCGGCTGCCATCGGGGTAATCGGCCGAAACCAAAGATACGCCATGGTGGGAGACATCATCAAAGCGCACATCAAGGAGGCGTCACCCGACGGCACCGTGAAGAAAGGTGAGGTTGTTGACGCGGTCATCGTGCGCACGCGCAAGGCGATTCGACGAAGCGATGGCTCCTATTTGCGCTTTGATACGAACGCGATTGTAATCATTGACAAGGAAAACAATCCTCGTGGCACTCGCATTTTTGGTCCGGTCGCCCGCGAGCTGCGGGAAAAGAAGTTCATGAAGATAATTTCACTGGCACCCGAGGTGATCTGAAGAATATGGTTAAATTTCATGTGAGACGAGGGGACGAAGTGGTCGTGATCACCGGCACCGAGCGCGGTCAGCGCGGCAAAATTCTCAAAGTCCTGACTAAACAGCAACGGGTTATTGTCGAAGGCCGCAAGATGATCAAGCGTCATACTCGCAAGAACCAGCAGAACCCACAGGGAGCCATCGTCGAACGCGAAGGCTCCATCCATATTTCCAATGTCATGCTGGCATCCAGATATGATGAACGGGCGGCCCGCCGCGGAACGGCGGAGCCTGCCGCTGCGAGTTAACTATGAAGTCGCGTCTTTATCAAAAGTACATCGAATCGGTAAGACCCGCTCTAATCGAAAAGCGGAAGTATCAGAACATTCACCAGGTTCCCCACATGGAGAAGATTGTGGTGAATATGGGGGTCAGCGCCTCGCTGGAAAAAGGGGCGGTGGATGATGCGGTGAAGGACATGACGATGATTACCGGTCGCAAACCAGTGATTAACAAGGCGCGCAAGAGCATCGCCAACTTCAAACTTCGCGAAGGACAATCGATCGGTTGTCGAGTGACGTTGCGCCGCGATGTGATGTATGAGTTTTTCGACCGATTGGTCGCGGCGGCGTTGCCGCGAATCCGGGATTTTCGGGGCACATCGTCGCGCTCGTTCGATGGCCAGGGCAACTATTCCCTCGGGATTGCCGATCAAACCATTTTCCCCGAGATCGAAATGGATAAAATTAAACGGCAGCAGGGCATGGACATCACGATCGTAACCACGGCGCGGACGGACGAGGAGGCGCTGGACTTTCTGAAAATGATGGGAATGCCGTTTGCCGAAGGAAGGTAAAGTATGGCCAAAGCATCATGGATTGAACGCGAGAAGAAAAAGCGCGCAACAGTGAAGAAGTACGCGGCCTTGCGCGCTGAGTTGAAGGCGAAGAAGGACTACGCCGGTTTGGCCAAACTGCCTCGCAACGCGAGTCCGGTCCGGACCGTGAACCGTTGCGAAATGTCCGGACGGCGGCGGGGCTATCTCCGGAAATTTGGCTGCTCCCGTCTGACGTTCCGCGAAGCCGCATTGAACGGGCTGATTCCTGGAGTGACGAAAGCCAGTTGGTAATCCTATGACTGATCCAATTTCCGATATGCTCGCGCGCATTCGCAATGCCAGCCTGGCTTTGCTACCCGAAGTGGAATTCCCGCACTCCAAACTGAAAGAGAGCGTCGCAACCATTCTGAAGCGGGAGGGTTATGTTGCTGACTGCGTCGTCGAGGGTAAGACCGCACGCAAGATCAAACTGAAATTAAAGTATCAGGGGCGCAAAGGTGTGATCGAGGGCCTTCGCCGCATTAGCACTCCCGGTCTGCGCCACTATGTGCGCTCAACCGAGATTCCCCGCGTGCTGGGCGGGATGGGAACGGCGATTGTGTCCACCCCGCGCGGCGTGATGTCCGGAGTGGAAGCGCGCAAGCAGAACCTCGGCGGTGAATTGATTTGCTTTGTTTGGTAATCATTTTCCACTATGTCAAGAATTGGAAGAACCCCGATCGTCATCCCTCCTAAAGTGAAGGTGGAGGTCAAAGGCCAAAAAGTGTTTGTCGAAGGCCCGAAAGGCAAGCTCGACTTCGAGTTGCCCCGGCGCACAACGGCCGCGTTAACCGATGGCATATTGGTTGTAAGCCGCCAGGGTGAGGACGCCCAAGACAAGTCACTGCATGGGCTCAGCCGAGCGATTTTGAACAATCTTGTCAAAGGAGTTAGCGAAGGCTTTGTGAAGAAGCTCGAGATCCAGGGGGTCGGTTTCAAGGCGGCGGTGCAGGGCAAAAACCTCAATTTGAAC